>JALYLW010000165.1 GCA_030774055.1 Acidobacteriota bacterium | reverse complement strand
GGCCGCGGCAGCCCGCACCGCGGAGAGGAAACCCGCAGCCACGGCAGGAGCGGGAACGCTGCCGCCGAGGATGGTCTTCTGGTCGATCTTCTTGCCGTAGATGGCGACGGTGGAATCGTCATCCTGCTGCACCACTGCGCCCTCGAGGGTAGCGCCGGCGAAGAGGCCCTTGGCCCGCGAGTAGGTCAGGATCTCGGTGTCGGCTTTCCAGTCGGTTCCGGCGGAGGCGTGCCGTCCCACGGGCCCGGCAGCTGCACTGGCTTCGGCGCCCACCTGGAACTTGTTGGAGAGCAGGCGCTGTGCGCCTTTCGCGTTCATGATCGTCATGACAAGGTCCACGCCCTGCACGCCGATCTGCAGGCCCCAACTACCGCCGCCGATGGAGACGAATGCCGGCGCGCTCCATCCGTGCCCGGTCTTGCAGGTGGCGACGCCGCGGCCATGCTTGCCGCCGAAGACGAAGCCGCCCTTGACCAGATGCGGCACCACGATGATGCACTTCGCGTTATCGAATACTTCCTGGGGAATGCCCTTATCGGGCGCAGCCATGATCTCCTTCAGCACCGTGGCAGCCTTTTGCAGGCGCTCGGTAGAATCTGACTTGGCGTCCGCAAAAGCCGACGATGACGCCAGCGCCAGGATGAGTAATACGCACAGCTTGCGCATAAATCCTTCCTTTCGTGAGTGGGCTACGAAACCTGAACGAGGCCGGGGATCCTCTGATTAGAGGCGAGAATGAGTACCGGGAGTTGCCGCCGATGAGTATAACGCCGAGGGCCGGCAGAGGGGAGGCCTTAGAGGGCTTTTGGGACGGGGGAAGAGGTGGGCTGCCGCGCAATGTTAAGCTTGCTTGTTTGTGGTTGTGACGCATAATCCATCCTGTAGGAGCAAGTCATGCAAAGGAAAGCAAGCGCGCAGTGGCGTGGCGGGCTGAAAGACGGCAAAGGCACGGTATCGACCGCGAGTGGGGCGCTGAAGAGCACGCCGTACTCGTTCAGCACGCGTTTTGAAGACCAGCCGGGCACCAATCCGGAAGAACTGATCGCGGCGGCGCACGCGGGATGCTTCTCCATGGCGCTCTCTGGACAGTTGGGCGGCGCGGGGATGACCGCCGAGTCCATCGACACCAGCGCCACGTTGACGATGGAAAAACTCGATGCCGGGTGGACGGTGACCAAGATCCACCTCGACGTGACCGCGAAGATCCCCAACGCGGACAAAGCGAAGTTCGACGAGGCAGCGAGCAAGGCCAAAGCCGGCTGCCCGATCTCGCGGCTGCTCAAAGCGGAGATCACCATGGACGCAAAACTTGGCTGAAGCGGAGCGCAAGCCCGAGCCGAAGGCGGAGCTGAAAGTCAATCGGGAGGTGGGACATCGCTGCCCGAAACCTGGTGCGCGCGACCCATGCGGGCGAGCACTACATGGACGTCGGGACGCTGGCGGGGTATCGCGCGGCGCAGGAGTTCTTGCAGCGGAGGACGCAGGACGCGACACCGGGTGCTGCTCCCACCGAATCGCTAGAAGCCGCCTAGCGAAGTTTGCAAGTTAACAAGTTAGTGCTGAGAATGGATGCGTGGGCAAGGACACGTACATCCTCGGCATCGAGAGCTCGTGCGACGAGACGGCTGCCGCAGTGGTACGTGGGGGCGAGCAGTTGCTCTCGAACGTCGTGTTTTCCCAGATTGCGACGCACCAGCCCTATGGCGGCGTGGTGCCCGAGCTGGCTTCGCGCGAGCATCTGCGTGGGATCGTCCCGGTGGTGCGTCAGGCGCTGGAGCAGGCAGGGAAGTCTTACGCCGATATCGATGCCATCGCGGTGACCCAAGGCCCCGGCTTGGCCGGCGCGTTGCTGGTGGGCGTGAGCTACGCCAAGGCGCTGGCGTTCGCGCTGCGGAAACCGCTGATCGCGGTGAACCATCTGGAAGGCCATATCCATGCCGTGCTGCTCGAGGAGCGGCAGAAGGGGAACCACGAACTGCGCTTTCCGGTGCTCGCCTTGGTCGTCTCGGGCGGCCATACCCATCTCTATTTGTGTGCACCGCTGAAGAGCGACGCACACACACACGGCGCTGAGACGGGCGCAGCGTGGCGGTACGAGCTGATCGGGCGCACGCGCGACGACGCTGCCGGTGAAGCCTTCGACAAAGTAGCAAAGCTGCTGGGGCTGGGATATCCCGGTGGTCCGGTGATCGACCGGCTGGCGCGGCACGGCGATGCGCACGCAGTGAAGTTCGGCAGCACACAGATCAAGGCGCCACTGCGAGAGCCGAAGAACGAGGGCAAGAGGACCGCGCCGTCGCGCGAGATCACTTCCCACGACTTTTCTTTTAGCGGGATCAAGACGGCTGTTTTGCGCTACGTGGAGCTGAATGCGATGCAGCCCGGGATCGAGGCGAGACGGCTGGTGCTGGCGGGCAAGACCCAGCCGACGCTCGAGGAGTATCTCGCGGCCACCGACAAACGCACGCTCGACCTGATCGCGAGCTTCCAGCGCGCGGTGGTGGAAGACCTGGTGGCGAAGACGCTGGCCGCGGTGCGCGAGCGCGAGGTCGCCACGCTGTTCGTGACCGGCGGCGTGGCGGCGAACTCGGAGCTGCGCGCGACCTTCGAGACGAGCGGGGCGCAGGAGGGCGTGCCGGTATTTTTCCCCGCGCGCGCGCTTTCCACCGACAACGCGGGGATGATCGCTGCGGCCGCGTATCCCAAGTTCGTCGCCCGGGAGTTCGCGCCGCTTAACTTCTCGCCCGAAGCGTCGCTGACGCTGCGCTAGAGCCGGGCGCCGTCGCAGGCCCGGAAGGCCGTCTCTGCGCTGCTATGCCAACGGTTCGATTTCGGCATACAGTCCCCACCCCAGCATTTATCAGAACGCGGCCGTGTGCCCAGCGTCTTAGCGGACGAGGGCGAGCGATGGCCGTACTGGAGCAGGCGATCTTGGCGCAGCCGTTCGCGAAGAGCGTGGTGGCAGCCGACGCGGTCGAGGCGCTGGTGCGCGAGCACGCGCGCTTCGTCTTCCAGGTGGCGTACGCGGTATTGCGGCACGGGCATGACGCGGAAGACGTGGTGCAAGAGACCTTCCTGCGCGTGGTGCGACACCAGGCGGAGCTGAGCGAGGTGCGCGAACCGAAGGCGTGGCTGGCGCGCATCGCATGGCGCATCGCGGTAGACCGCCGGCGCAATCAGCCGGAGATGGCCGCCGATCCTGAAGCGCAGCTCGCGCAACTGCACGCGACCGGGATGTCTGCCGAACAGATGGTGGCGCGCGACGAGATGAAGCGGCTGGTGGAAGCGCTGGTCGCGGCGCTGCCGAACGATCTGCGCGAACCGTTGCAGCTCTCCACGTTGGAAGAGATGCCTGCCGCGCAGATCGCGGCGGTTTTGGGTATCCCGGAGGCGACGGTGCGGACGCG
>JALYLW010000164.1 GCA_030774055.1 Acidobacteriota bacterium | reverse complement strand
CCTCTGGCCCGTCTACCCGATGGGCTCGTTCCAATTTTCCAAGTTGCGCTTCAGCACGGCCATGAACTGGTCGGCGACGGCGCCATCGATCACGCGATGATCGAAGCCTAGCACCAAGTGGACGATGGTGCGAATGGCGATCGAGTCGGAGCCGTCGTCGGCAGTGACCACGACCGGCGCCTTGTGCACGCCGCCAACTCCGAGGATCGCGACCTGCGGCTGGCTGATGATGGGGGTGCCAAAGAGCGCGCCGAAGCTGCCCGGATTGGTGATGGTGAAGGTGCCGCCCGAGATATCGTCGGGAGTGAGCTTTTTGCCGCGCGCCCGCTCGCCGGCATCCTGGATCGCGCGCGCCAATCCGAGGAAGTTGCGCTCTTCCGCGTGCTTGATCACCGGAACGATCAATCCCCAATCGAGCGCGACCGCGATGCCGAGATTGACTTCGCGCTTGTAGTGGATGTTATCGCCCTCGAGCGATGAATTGATGATAGGGAACTGCCGGATGGCGTTGACCGCGGCCTGCGCGATGAACGGCATGTAAGTGAGCTTGGCGCCGTTGCGCTGCTCGAAGCTGGCTTTCTCTTTCTCGCGCAGCTTCGCGATGCGCGTCATGTCCACCTCGAATACGGTGTGGACGTGCGCGCTGGTGTGCTTCGACGCGACCATGTGCTCGGCGATCTTCTTGCGCATGGTCGTCATCGGAACGATCTCGCCCGGAGCGCCTCCGCCTATCGGCAGCGCTGCCGGCATCGGAATGGCGGGCGCGGTCGCGCCGCGAGATGGAATTGGCGCCGCGCCTCCCGAGGCCGCTGCTGCTGGTCGCGCCGACGGTGCGGAGCCCGCGCCGTTCTCTTGCAGATGAGCCTGGATATCGTTCTTCGTGATGCGGCCACCCAGGCCCGAACCTTGGACCCCGCCGAGGTTCACGTTGTTGTCGCGCGCGATGCGCCGCACCAGCGGGCTCGAGCGTATGCGTCGGCCATCCTGATCGCGATCGGTCGAGGGAAACTCGATGACGGTATCTTTCTGCTCGGCGATGGCTTTGCGCTCCATCGGCCTTGCATCCGGCTCCACTCCAGCGCTGTCGCGACGCTGCGGATCAAGCTCCTCTTCCTCGCCGGGACGGACCTGCGGCACTTTCCCGCCACCACGCGCGCCCTCGGATTTCCGGCCGGTTTCTGCCGGCTGAGCCTGCGCCTTTCCACTTGCCACCCCGGCGCTCGCCGGTGTTCCCTCCGACTGCGCCGCTGGCTTCGGTGGCGCGGACGCCGCCTTTGCGGGGGCCTCTTTCGGACTCTCCTTCGCCGGCGCGGCCTTTCCGGCGGCCACCGACTCGCCCTCCGCCGCGATCGTCCCCACCACCGTGTTCACCTGCACCGTCGTCCCCTCAGGGACTTTGATCTCCGCCAGCGTGCCCGAAGCAGGCGCCGGGATCTCGGCATCGACTTTGTCGGTGGATATCTCGAACAGCGGCTCGTCGCGCTGCACCTTGTCGCCGGGCTTCTTCAGCCACTTGGTCAACGTTCCTTCGAAGATCGATTCGCCCATCTGGGGCATGATCACGTCAGTCGGCATGGCATCCCTCTAGGAATCCCAACATTGTAACGCAGCGCCGGTGAAGCCCATTCGTCGTCAATCCACCAGAAACTTGTACTGCGTCGCCGTCAGCGGGACGACCGAAAGCCGCCCCTGCCGCACCAGCGGCGAATCCGCAAACAGCTTGTTGGCTTTGATGTCGGCCAGCGTCTTTGGATGCGCGATCGCCTTGCCCGCCTTGATCGTCACCCGCGGGTCCTTGGGATCGCTTGCGTCCACCTTCACCGCGGTTGCCGTGCCGACCGCGCACTTCTCGTCGCCGGTGTGGTAGATCACCAGCTTCGCGCCCACCGGCATCTCGCGCAGATTACGCCGGGCCACTGGATTGGACACGCCGTCCCACACCGTCTCTTTGTCCTTCTGCAAGTCAGCGAAGGAGTAGGTGGAGGCTTCGGTCTTTAATAGGTAATGCATCGTCACTTCTTCCCCCGCAGGTAGGCGTCGTCGCCCGACTCCCAGTCAGCGCGACTCGGACTGAAGACGTCAGTGATCACGCAGTTCTCGATCGCTTCAGCCGCGTGCGGCAGGTTCGCGGGAATCACCAGGACCTCGCCGGCGCGGACGTCGATGGGTGCGCCGCCGGGATAGGTGAACCGCAGGCAGCCCTCCACCACCCAGGTCATCTGGCTGTTCTCGTGCTTGTGTTCAGGCACGATCGCGCCGCGCTTTAGCTCGAAGCGTGCCAGCGTGGCATTCGCGCACGAGATGAACCGCCGCGTGATCTCGGGCGTCATCTGGTCGGCCTTCACTTCTTTCCAGGCGATCTTCTTCATAGCATTGCTTTGTGACGTCAGTACTTGTGCAGCCAGCGGCACTTCTCGATTACGTCCTTCAACTTCGGGAGGAAGTACTCCTCCATCGGCGGCGAGAAGGGGACAGGCGAGTCGAGCGCGGCGATACGCGTGACGGGCGCGTCAAGGTCGTCGAACGCCTCTTCATTGATGATGGCGGTGATCTCGCCGGCCAGGCCGCCGGTCTTCGTGTCTTCGTGCAGCACGATGACCTTGTTCGTCTTCTTCACCGTCGCGACGATGGCCTCGCGGTCCATCGGCAAGAGCGTGCGCAGGTCGAGGACCTCGACGTCAATATTGTCGCCGTCTTTTGCCAGCGCCGCGGCCGCGTCCATCGCCAGGTGGACCATCGCCGCATAAGTAATGATGGAGAGATCCCTGCCCTCGCGTGCTACGCGTGCCTTCCCGATCTCGACCGTGTAGTCCTCCGCCGGCAGCTCTTCCTTGATGCGGCGGTAGAGGAACTTGTGCTCGAAAAAGAGCACAGGATTATTGTCGCGGATGGCCGCCTTGATCAGCCCCTTCGCGTCGTAGCACGTCGCCGGATACACCACCTTGAGTCCGGGCGTGTGCACGAACGAGACTTCCGGATTTTGGGAATGAAACGGTCCGCCGTGGACGCCGCCGCCCGAAGGTCCGCGCAGCACTACTGGCGCAGGCGCGCCCCAGCGGTAATGCGTTTTGGCGAGCGCGTTCACGATCTGGTTCTGCGCGCACGCGATGAAGTCGATGAACTGGAACTCGGCCACCGGACGCAGTCCGGTGAACGACGCGCCTAGCGCGGCTCCAACGATCGCCATTTCGGCGATGGGTGTATCGATCACGCGCTCCGCACCGAAGCGGTCGATGAATCCTTCGGTCACCTTGAACGCGCCGCCGTAAACGCCGATGTCCTCTCCGATGCAGAAGACGCGCGCATCGCGCTCCATCTCCTCCCAGAGTCCCTGGCGTATCGCTTCGAGGAATGTGACAGGGGCGCTCATTTCAAATGCACCGCCGCTTCCACTTCCGCCAGCTTCACGTCTTTGTGGCCCTTGGCTTTCACCTCGCCGTACATCAGCGGGATGGGGTGGCATTCCGGACTCGCGCAATAGACGCCCTTCGCTGCCCACTCCGGTTCGGGCATCGGTGAGGCTTCCGCCGCGGCGCGGTCTTCTTCGAGCTGCTTGTCGACTTCGCTCTTCAGCTTCTTGTGCTGCTCCGGCGTCAACCACTTCTTCACGTTCACCAAATACTTTTCGAAACGCGCGATGCAGTCGCGCTTCTGCCAAAACTCGAACATCTTCTTCGGGACATACTGCGCCGCATCATGGATGGCGTGGCCCTTCATGCGCATCATCTTGGCTTCGATCAGCGTCGAGCCCTCGCCGCGATACGCCCGTTGCGCCGCTTCGTAGGTCGCGTCGTAGACCTGGCAAACATCGGTGCCATCGACGATCACGCCGGGCACGCCGTAGCCGATCGCGCGCTGTGCCAGGTCCCGGACCGCGACCTGCTCTTCTGTCGGCGTGGAATACGCCCAGTGATTGCTCTCGACCAGCAGGATCACGCCCAGCTTCTGCACTGCGGCGAAGTTGAAGCCCTCGTAGGTGACGCCGGTGGACTGTCCGCCATCGCCGATCCATGTGAGGCACGCGATGTTGCGT
The DNA here is from genome assembly GCA_030774055.1 of Acidobacteriota bacterium. Taxonomy (NCBI): domain Bacteria; kingdom Pseudomonadati; phylum Acidobacteriota; species Acidobacteriota bacterium. The sequence goes on along the minus strand of JALYLW010000164.1, from coordinate 19,126 downwards.
CCTTGCAAGCGCGCGCCCAGCGCTACGCCCGCCAGCACGGGTATTTGGTCCCCCAGCATCGAGATGGGCGCGGTGACGTGCTTGTCGAGCGAACCGAAGTGCGAGCCCGCGTCTTTGCCTTTGGTCGGCCCCTTACCTTTCGCCATGTACTGCATCATGACGTCGGCAGTGCTGAAGCCGCGGACGAGGAACGCGCCCTGGTTGCGGATCATCGGCCCGATCCAATCGTCTTTGCCAAGCGCATACGCCGATGCGACCGAGCAACCCTCCTGCCCGGTGCCGAAGTACACTCCGCCCACAACCTTCGATTGCTTGTACAGCCGCTCCAGCATCGCTTCCATGCCGCGGTTCAGCAGCATGTAGCGGTAGATCTCGATCGCCTGTTCGCGCTTCAGGTAGCGCGAGTCACGGATGGGCGGGACCGGAAGGTCGAGGTTGCCGCGGACCTCGTAGTGGACATCGCCATCCTTATCTACTTCGACGACGCGGAAGTCGGGCTTCTCGAGGCGATAGTCGGTGATCCCAAGTGCGTTCTTCTGCGGAGCAGGGAGACCGCCCGACGGGCGACCGCCGTTGCCGCCGGCGCCTTTGGCACCGTTCTTTTGCGGACGCGCACTCTGCTGTGGCTTCTTCGTGGACATAACCCTATTAACGGTAGCAGAAAGCCACTACCGCCTCTACTGCGGCTCCTTCGGTCCCGGCGTGGCACCGCCTTGCTCGGCTTTGCGCTCCATCTCGCCGGCGTCGATTACGCGCTGCACATCGGCGATGAAGGTATCGAGCGCGGCCCGCAGCGGCGCCAGCTCGGGCTTGTCCATCAGGTCGCGCGACTTCTTCAGCTCGGCGAGCTTCTCCTCCAGCTCCGGCCGCTGTTCTTTCTCCCACTTCTCCCAGTCCATCGTCATGCGAAGTAGCCATCCTCTTCCTTGAGCTCGCCTGCTTTGAGTTCGCCACGCTTGAACTCACGAAGTTCGCCTGGCGTGCGCGCCGGCACCCCGACCTTCGCGCCCAGCAGCTCGTCCACGGTCGGGACTTCCTTCATCTCGTGTCCGAAGACGACTTCAAAGTTGCGGATGACGTACTGTGCCACCTCCGCCACGGTCGGCGGCGCAACGGTGCGGTTCGGATGCCGCGCCTGCAGCTCGGCGTTGAGCGAGGTCACCGGCTTGTCGGGGATGCCACAAGGAACGATCAGCTTGAAGTGGTCGAGCTGGTTGGTCACGTTGAAGGCAAAGCCGTGCGAGGTGACGCCGCGCGAGACGTGGATCCCCATCGCCGCCAGCTTTTTTTGTGCAGACCGCTGCGCATCCTCTTGCTGCCCGGCTTCCTGGAGCCCCTTCAGCGGACGCGTCCACACGCCGGTGAGTCCTGGAATACGCGCGGTCAGCACGCCAAACTCCGCGCAGGTGCGGATCAAGACTTCTTCCAGCTTACGCATGAAGTCCACCGGCCAGATGGTCTTCGGCGAACCGTCTTCGTTGCGTCCCAGGGCTTTCAGGTCAACGACGGGATATCCGACCAGCTGTCCCGGCCCGTGGTATGTGACGTCGCCGCCGCGGTCGCACTCGAAGAGCTCCACGCCTTTCGCCGCGAGCTGCCCACTCGAAGCCAGCACGTTTTTCCGGTCCGCGTTCTTGCCCAGCGTGATGACCGCCGGATGCTCGAGCAGCAACAGCACGTCTCCGATCTGCCCTTGCTTACGCGCCGCGATGAGCTTGCGCTGCAAGTCGAGGCCGAGCGCGTACGGCACGCTGCCGAGCTGGATGTAGGAGATCACTGGGACCATCACTAGAAGACCTAGGCGTTGATCGCCATCCCGTAGACGCTGGCGAACGCGTCGCCCATCGCCTCGTAGAGCGTGGGATGCGCATGAATGGTGAACATCAGGTCGTCGATGGTGCCCTCGAGCTGCATCACCGCCACCGCTTCCGCGATGATCTCGGTCGCGTCCGGGCCGATGATGTGCACGCCCAGGATCTCGCCATACTGCTCGTCGGCAACGATTTTGATGAAGCCTTCGTGCGCTCCGATGATGCTCGCCTTCGAGTTCGCGGCGAAGGGGAACTTGCCGATCTTCAGCTTGCGTCCACTCTCTTTCGCTTTCGCTTCTGTCAGTCCGACGCTCCCGATCTGCGGCTCGGTGTAGGTCGCGCCCGGGATGAGCTCGCGCTTCACCGGCTTGGCCGGCTTGCCCGCGATCTTCGAGACGGCGACGATGCCCTCCATCGCGCCCGCGTGCGCCAGCTGGGGTAGCCCGGCAACGATGTCGCCGATGGCGTAGATGCCTGGCTCGTCCGTCTGCATCCACTCGTTCACCTTGATGAACCCGCGGTCGGGCTTGATCTTCGTGGTCTCCAGGCCCACGTTGTCGGTGCGCGCCGCGCGGCCCACGGCGATGAGCACCTTTTCCGCATCGACCTTCTGCTTCTTGCCTTCGGCGTCGGTGTAATTCACCGTGACGCCGTCTTTGCTCTTGTCGATCTTCTCGACCTTCACGGCGAGCTGGCACTTGATGCCGCGCTTGGTGAACGAGCGCAGCAGCTCTTTGGAGATGTCCTCATCTTCCACGGGGACGAGCCGCGGCAGTGCTTCGAGCAGGGTGACGTCGGTGCCAAATGACTTGAAGATGGACGCGAACTCCACCCCTACCGCGCCACAGCCGATCACGGCCAGGGTCTTCGGGATCGCCGGCAGCTCGAGGATCTCGATGTTGGTCAGGACGCGCGAATCCGCCTCCAGGCCGGGAAACATCTTCGCCTCCGAGCCGGTAGCCAGGATCACGTTCTTCGCTTTGATGTGGTTGGTCTCGCCGCCCGCGCCGCCGCCGCCCGCGGTATAGACCTCCACGTCGAGCACGCCGTTCTTCTGCGGACCGGTCAGCTTGCCCCACCCTTCAACGGTGGTGACCTTGTTCTTACGCATCAGGAACTCGAGTCCCTTGGCGTGCTTGTTCACGATCTTCGTTTTGCGATCGAGCACCGCCTTCCAATCGATCTTCGCGTCGGTCACGCCGCTGATGCCGAAATCCTTGGCGGCCTTGATGTGTTCGAAGACCTCGGCATTGAACAGCAGCGCCTTCGTCGGGATGCACCCCACGTGCAGGCATGTGCCGCCCAGCTTGTCGTCTTTCTCGATCAGGCAAGTCTTCAAGCCATACTGGCCGGCGCGGATGGCGGCCGTGTATCCGGCCGGCCCGCTGCCGATGATGGCGACGTCATAGATCGTCTCAGCCACGTGCGCGCTCCCTTGTCTCTCTGGATGTCTGGGGCAAACAAAGGATTCTAGATGATGCGGCGGGGGATTAGAAACGAAACGCAGAGAAACCAAACGGCGAGAAACGGCGAAGCGCCGTCTATGCCCGCACTTCCGACATCAGGCCGAACAAGTTGTTCTCCGGATCGCGAAAGAAGCACATCCACAGGTCGTGGTCGGGGAGTTTAGCGACCAGGTGCGGCTGGTCCTCGAACTTCACCCCGCGCCCGGCGAGCGCCTGGTGTGCCGTTTGGATGTTCGCGACCTCGAAATACAGGATGGACGCCGCGTGGTCGTGCTCCGGCTTCTCCGGCGGTGAGAGCATGATGCGGATGCCACCGCAGTCGAGGAATGCCAGCTGCCCGGCGTTGAACAGGAACTTCATGCCCAGCTTGTCGCGATAGAACTCGGTGGCGCGGGGCGTGTCTTTCACCACGATGGCGATCTGGCCGAGCTGCGTGAGCCCGAACTGTCCGGCTGCCATGACGGATTCCTTTCTGCTTGCTCGACCGGCGAGATCAACCGAGAAGCTTCGCCGCGTCCTTCGCGAAGTAAGTAAGGATAAGGTCGGCGCCGGCGCGCTTGATCGAGGTCAGCGTCTCCATCATGATCCGTTTGCCGTCGACCCAACCATTCCGCGCCGCGGCGTGGATCATCGCGTACTCACCGGAGACCTGGTAGGCCGCGAGCGGCGCATCGAAACGCCGGCGCGCTTCCGCGATCACGTCGAGATAAGGGAGCGCGGGCTTCACCATGATCATGTCCGCGCCTTCATCGAGGTCGAGTTCGATCTCGCGCATCGCCTCGCGCAGGTTCGCGCCATCCATCTGGTAGGACCGGCGATCGCCGAACTGCGGCGCTGAATCCGCCGCCTCGCGGAATGGGCCATAGAACGCCGAGGCGAACTTCGCCGCATAAGAAAGGATAGGGACGTTGGCAAAGCCGTTCTCGTCGAGCCCTTTGCGGATGGCAGCCACGCGGCCATCCATCATGTCCGAGGGCGCGATCACGTCCATGCCGGCGCGCGCCTGCGACACGGCCGTCTTGGCCAGGATCGCGAGCGAAGCGTCGTTATCGATCTCGTATTCGGCCGCCGCGTCTTCCGCAACCTTCGCCGCGACCGCGGCCATCTGCTCGCGCGTCACCGCCATCGCGCCCACCGACCTGGGCTGTCCTGTCTTGTGTGGGCTCCTCTGGACGACGCCACAGTGCCCGTGGCTCATGTACTCGCACAGGCAAACGTCGCCGATCACCACCATGTCGCGCACCTCGCGCTTGATGGCGCGCGTGGCGCGTTGCACGATGCCGTCTTCCGCCCACGCGCCGGTGGCGACTTCATCCTTCTTCTCCGGCAACCCGAACAGGATGACCGCCGGCACTCCAAGCGCCTTCGCCTCCGACGCTTCCTTGACCGCCTGGTCCACCGAAAGGTTGAAGACGCCGGGCATCGAACCCACCTCTTTTCGCACGCCCTCGCCGGGGCAGACGAATAGCGGATAGACGAAGTCCGTAGGGGCAAGGCGCGTTTCGCGGACCATGCCGCGCAACGCTTCCGAGCGCCGCAACCGCCGCATGCGTGTGACAGGGAAGGCCATGGGAACCCCCATTTTAGCGTGTCCGGCGGCCCGCTCCGCGCAAATCCGCGTGCCCACGGCGATACCCCCTGCGATACCATGAGGGTTCCGATGGAACTTCTCCGCCACACCAGCGCGCGTGCCCTGGAATTCGACTCGCTACTCGAGCTGCTGCGCGGCTACGCCCAGTCGCCGCTCGGACGTGCGCGTCTGGAGGGACTAGCGCCCACGCGCGATCGCGTTTGGGCAGACCAGCAGCAGCGCTTGACCGAGGAGATCAGCGATTTCCGCCGTGCGGGCGGACGCTTTGAGTTTTCCGGACTCGAAGATCCCGGGAACCTGGTGGAGAAGGCCCGCATCGAAGGCACCGCGCTCGAAGCCACCGAATTGCGCGACGTGGTAGCGGTGCTCGACCGCGCGCAGCAGTGGCGCGAGATCGTGCGCCATCCACCGGCCGGGCTGCGCGAAGGCTTCGTCGCGGTCGCGGAACTCTCTGCCGCCATCGCCGATTTCGCCGAGCTGCTGCGCTACTTTGCCGGCAAGATCCTGCCCGACGGCACGCTCGACGACCGTGCCTCGCCCGAGTTGGCACGCATCCGCCGCGAGGTAGAGAAGCAGAAGCGCACCATCCAGGAGACGCTACGCGGCTACCTGCGCCGCCTCGCCGAAGGGGGCGCGGTGCAGGATGAGGTCATCAGCATCCGCGGCGAGCGCTTCGTCATCCCGGTGAAGACCGAGCAAAAGCGCAAGGTGCCGGGCGTGGTCCACGGCGCCAGCTCGACCGGACTCACCGTTTACGTGGAGCCGCTCGAGACCATCGAGCAGAACAACGAACTCGTCCGCCTGGTCGATGAGGAACTCGCCGAAGTGCACCGCATCCTGCGCGAGATGACGCGCCGCATCGGGGTACGCGCCGTCGAGGTCCGCGCCGCGGTAGACACTCTCGCCGAACTCGAGCTGCAATTCACCAAGGCAAAGTTTTCCGAAGCCTACAACTGCGTGCGGCCAAGCTACGCCGCCACGTCATTGTTCCTCACCGCAGCGCGCCATCCGCTGCTGGAACGCAATCTGCGCGGCAAGGGCGGCGCCGTAGTGCCGCTCACGCTCGAGCTGGGCGGCGATCGCCAGCTCATCATCAGCGGGCCGAACACCGGCGGCAAGACGGTCGCGCTGAAAACCGTCGGACTGCTCGCGCTCATGGCCCAGGCCGGTATTCCGGTCCCGGCGGAGAAGGCCGAGCTTCCCGTTTTCGACGCTGTCCTGGCTGACATCGGCGACTATCAGTCCATCGAGCAGAGCCTTTCGACTTTCTCCGCGCACGTCACCAACATCGACTTCATCTCGAAGACGGCGACCGAGGGCTCGCTCGTCCTGCTCGACGAGCTTGGCTCCGCCACCGATCCCAACGAAGGCGCCGCGCTCGCCGTCGCCATTGCCGAACATTTTCGCGAGCTCGGATGCGTAAGCGTGATCTCCACCCACCACACCGCGCTCAAGGTCTACGCCGCGAATAGCGATGGCGTGCTCAATGCGTCGGTTGGGTTCGACGAGGAAACCCTCCAGCCGACCTATGAGCTGCGCGTCGGCGTGCCGGGAGCCTCCGCCGGCATCAACATCGCGCAGCGTTTGGGATTGAATCCGAAGATCATCGAGCAGGCGCGCGCGCGCGTGGAGCAGGGTTCGCAGGATATTGCCAAGTTCCTCGACCAGCTGCACACCGAGTTGCGCCAGGCCACGGACGAACGCGCGCGGCTGTGCAAGCAGGAGCAGGAGGTCGCGCGCGAGAAGTCGCGCCTCGCGCTCGAAGGCAAGAACGACGTGCAGAAGCTGGTGCGCGCGATGGAGCGGAAGCTCGAAGACGTGCTGCGCGACTTCGAGTATCGCGCCCGCGAGACGGTTCGCGAGGTCCAGGACAAAGCCGCCGCCCAGAAGCTATCGAAGGAGTCCGATCGCCGCATCGCGAAGCTGCGTCGCGAATTCAAGGAGCAGTTCGATCAGACGGTCGTGGCGCACAACACCGGCGCCGACCGTGGCGACCAGCATGCGCGTCCCGCCGAGGTAAAGCATGTGGAAGCGGGCGACACAGTGAAGCTCAAGTCCATGGGCCGCAATGCCCTGATCAAGCGCCGCATCGACGACCAGACCTTCGAGGTCGAGATGGGCGCGATGAAGATGAAGGTGCCGCGCTCGGATATCGCCGCGGTAGTGGTGCGGGCGTCCGACTCGCCGGTGCAAGCCGCGCGCGCCCGCGGCATCAGCGTGCAGATGAGCAGCGAGGGCAGCGTGCCTACGGAGATCAACGTCATTGGCCAGACGGTGGACGAGGCCACGCAGCGCGTCGAGAAATACGTGGACTCGGCGTTCCTCGCCGGACTCGCTCGCGTGCGCATCGTCCACGGCAGCGGCATGGGCATCCTGCGCAAAGCGCTGCGACAGTATTTGAAAGCGCATCCGCACGTGGCTTCTGTCACCGAGCCGCCACAGAACGAAGGCGGCGCCGGCGCGACCGTGGTTGAATTTAGGAGCTGAGTTCAGGAGCTGAGTCCAGAAACTGAGTTCCAGAAGCTAGCCTCTGTGGTAGATTTCCGGGCCGGAAGCACGAAAAATGAGGAACGAAGAACCATGAAGACTCGCGCCCTCCTGCTTGCTCTCTGCTGTTCGCTCTTGTTACTTGCGGAAGATCAACCCAAGGCCCCGGCGCCCGTTTCCCCTGACCAGCTCTGGGCCAAGCTGATGGCCGGCAACCAGCGTTATGTCACCGGCAAGACGAAAGCCCACAACCTCATCGCCGACCGCGAGCGGCTTAGCCATGGCCAATCGCCGCACGTCGCCGTGCTCGCGTGCTCCGACAGCCGCGTCGGTCCGGAACTGCTCTTCGACGAGACCATTGGGCAGTTGTTCGTTGTCCGCGTCGCCGGCAATAGTCCAGACGCGCTCGCCATCGGCAGCATGGAATATGCCGTCGAGCACCTCGGGACAACAATGATCGTGGTGATGGGCCACCAGAGCTGCGGTGCCGTGAAGGCCGCGTGCTCCGAGGGGAAGATGCCGAGCGCCAACCTCGACGCCGTGGTCGCGCCCATCAAGGCTTCCTGCTCGCTGGCCAAGGGCAAAGACGTGGAGCCGGCGGCGCGGAATCATGTCCACGTGTCGGCGCAGGAGCTGCTGGCAAAGAGCGCCATCCTGAAGAAGCGGGTGGACGAGAAGAAGCTCGCCATCGTGGAGGCCTACTACTCGCTCGATACCGGCAAGGTCGAACGGCTCAAGTAGCGCGGGTGCGGCTGTTTTTCCACACAGCCGCCCGCTTTTGCTCGCGGTTCACAGGCGAAATGGCTGTGTCTCCCACCTAGAATGGACGATTCGAACTGCGGTACTCTGCGTTCATCCGCGGCGAGCGACCCATGGCCAATCCTGGCGATTTCGCGTACACGGTGAAGCAGCAGGCGGACATCGTCCGCATCATCGGCGATTACGTCAAGCTGAAGAAGAGCGGAGCCGACCGGTTTTCCGGGCTCTGTCCCTTCCACCAGGAGAAGACGGGTTCCTTCAGCGTGAGCGTGACCAAGCAGTTTTATTACTGCTTCGGATGCAGCGCCTCGGGCGACGTTTTCAGCTTCGTCCAGAAGATCGAGAACGTCACCTTTCCGGAAGCGGTTCGCGCGGTCGCGCAGAAGCTCGGCATCGCACTGCCCAAGACGCAATATTCCGGACCCGCCGAAGCCAAGGAAGCGGCGCTCCGCGGCGCGCTCATCGAGATGCACGAACGCGCCTGCACCTTTTTTGAGGAGCAGCTCCGCAAGCCGGAAGGCGCGCGCGCGCGCGAGTATCTCGCCGGCCGCGCTCTCACCGGCGACGACGTCAAGACCTTCCGCATCGGCTTCGCGCCCGACTCTGGCTTCCTGCTGCGCGACCGGCTCAAAGGCCAGTTCGACGACGAGCAGCTGCGCGCCTCTGGCTTGATGTCGTGGAAGGAAGACGGCGCAAAAACGAAAGACGACAGCAGCGGCGTTGCGATGTACTCCAAGTTCCGCAGCCGCATCACGTTCCCCATCTCGAACGAGACGGGAAAGATCATTGCTTTCACCGCGCGCGAACTCGCCGGCGCGGCTGCGAATCCCAAAGCCGGGCCGAAGTATCTGAACTCGCCCGAGACGCCCATCTATTCCAAGTCGCGCGTGCTCTACAACCTCGACCGCGCCAAGGAAGCCATCAAGAAGCTCGACTACGCCATCATCGTCGAGGGCCAGATGGATTGCATCGCCGTCTACTCCGCCGGCATGCACAACGTGATCGCCAGCTCGGGCACCGCTTTCACCGAGACGCAGGTGCGCCTGCTCGGCCGCTATGCCAAGCAGATCGTGGTGAACTTCGATCCTGACGCCGCCGGCGCCCGCGCCGCCGAGCGCTCGCTCGCTCTGCTCGTAGCCGAAGACTTCAATATCAAGGTGCTCACGCTCGAGGGCGGCCTCGATCCCGATAACTTCATCCGCAAGCGCGGCAAAGAAGCGTACGGAAAAGCGCTGCTCGGCGCGCCGCGTTACTTCGATTACCTCATCGACCGTGCGCGCACGCAGTTCCCGGTCAAGACGCCGCAAGGCAAGCAGCAAGCGGTCACCTTCCTGCTGCAGCATCTACAGCACGTCCCCAGCCGCATCGTGCGCGACGAGCTCGCTGCCGACATGGCGCAAAAACTCGGTATCGATTCCGCTGTCCTGCGCCAGGAGATCCGCCACGTCGCCGCGACGCGCGGCACCACCGTGAAAGCCGCTCCGCCCTCGCAGATCATGCAAGCCGAGCGCATCCTTATCCGCGTGCTCGCCGTCACCGCCGACCAACTCGAGCCGCTGGCCGACCTGCGTCACCAGGCGCAGTACACGCTTTCGACCGAAGAACTCCACCGCGGGCTGCCGACGGAGACGTTGCTCGATGCGCTGGTGCAAGCGGACGCCGAGTCATTCGATCCGCTGGCGCTCGGCCTGAGCGACGCCGACCGGCGCCTGCTCGCTGAAGTCCTCATGCGCGATGACGAAGCGCTCTCTGAGGAACTCGTACACGGAGCGCTTGAGGCGCTGCGTCGCTGCCAGCTCGAGCGCGCGCAGCAACAGGTGCGCGCGCGCATCGCCGAGGCGGAACGCAAGAATGATTCTGCCGCGCTCGCCCAGGCGATGCAGGAAAAGCTCAAGATCGATCGCGATCTATCGGCCCTTTAGCCTTCGCTCGCCGAGCGAATGGAGGACAGTCATGAAGCTCGCGTTTACAATCTCAGTTGTAACCTGCCTCCTCCTGATTCCGTTACAGGCCAGCCTTACGCAGAATGGACCTGCGAAAGGCTGCGGTGATCCCGCGGCGTGCAAATTAATTGAACAGGCCATCGAAGATGCGAAGAGTTTGAAGGTGGGAATGTATCGCTCAGATGTGGAGAGACAGTTTAGGGCGGATGGAGGAATGACATTCATGGCGCGCGGTGAACCAGGCACGGAACATGCGCGCTACGTGTACAAGCGGTGCCCCAACATCAAAGTGAACGTCGACTTGGCAGCCGAGGTGAACCATAGCGGAGTGCGGCCCTCCCCCGTCGATCGAATCACGAAGATATCCAAGCCTTATCTCGAGTATCCAGCTTATGACTAACCCCTCAAGATTCCAGCTATTTCGTTGAAACGAAAAGGCCTCCGGCGCCATCTAAGTAAATAAGCGCCGGCTGTGTGCGACGGGGTGCCCTACAAATCCAAGCGCGTCTCTGCCGAAAAGCACGTGGAAGTATGTGCGTTTGTGCTAACATACGGGGGTTTGGCTCACTGCCATCCGCCCGCTCATCCCCGTTAACCCGTGCTTACTGGAGCGCCCGCTCGCCGCGCGCTGAAGAGGAATTGACCGTTTGGCTCTTGAAGACAAGTTCGACGATATTAAAAAGCTGATCGACGCGGGAAAAGAGAAGGGTTATCTCACCTACGACCAGGTGAACGACCTCATCCCCGGCGACGTCCATTCGCCCGAGGATCTCGAAGACCTGCTCACCACCATCGGCACCCAGGGCATCGATGTGCTCGAAGGGCCGAAGCCGCCTTCCTCGGTGATGGAGAAAGAAGAGGCCGAGGCCGGCGAAGACGTCGAGCTCGATCTCACTCCTGGCGCGCTCGAGAAGACCAACGATCCCGTGCGCATGTACCTGCGCGAGATGGGCACCGTGCCGCTGCTCACGCGCGAGGGCGAAGTCGAGATCGCGAAGCGCATCGAGCGCGGTCAGCTCCGCATGCTCAAGGCAGTCTCGCGCTCGCCCATCATCATCCGCGAGATCCTCGGACTCGGCGAAGACCTTGAAAAGGGCGTTCGCTCGGTGAAGGAGATCACCACCTTCGACGAGGAAGAGATCACCGAAGAAGTCGTCGAGAAGCGCCGCAAGCAGATCGTCGGACGCATCGAGGAGATGGGCAAGCACTACAAGCGTGTCCAGCAGCTCGAGGAACGCCTCGCCGAGATCCCGCAGAAGAAGAAGCCCAAGGAACACCGTCGCTGCCGCTGGAAGCTGGGCCGCGAGCAGGTCAAGATGTCGCTCATCATCCGCCGGCTCGGCTTCAACAACGCCGAGCGCAAGCGCCTGATCGAGAAGATCTTCAAGACCGTGGACGCCATGCGCGCCCACGATCGTGCCATCAACAACCTGGAAAAGAAGTTTGACGCTACGCGCAGCGAAGACCTGAAGAGGGAATATCGCAAGGCGCAGCGCCAGCACCGCGTCGATCTCGACAAGATCGAGGCCGATGCCGGCCTCACCTTCCAGGACCTGAAGCGCACGCAGCGCGAGATCATCCAGGGCGACATGGACGCCGAGCAGGCCAAGCGCGAGCTCATCGAGGCCAACCTGCGCCTGGTCGTCTCCATCGCGAAGAAGTACACCAACCGCGGCCTGCAGTTCCTCGACCTCATCCAGGAAGGCAACATCGGCCTGATGAAGGCGGTCGACAAGTTCGAGTACCGCCGCGGCTACAAGTTCTCGACCTACGCCACCTGGTGGATCCGCCAGGCCATCACCCGCGCCATCGCCGACCAGGCGCGCACCATCCGCATCCCGGTGCACATGATCGAGACCATCAACAAGCTCATCCGCACCTCGCGGCAGCTGGTGCAGGAGCTGGGCCGCGAGCCCACCTCGGAAGAGATCGCCAAGCGCATGGACATCCCGGTCGCCAAAGTCCGCAAGGTGCTGAAGATCGCGCAGGAGCCTATCTCCCTCGAGACGCCCATCGGCGAAGAGGAAGATTCGCATTTGGGCGATTTCATCGAAGACCGCACCGTCGTCTCACCCGCCGAGGCCGTGATCAACGTGAACCTCAAGGAGCAGACCGCGCAGGTGCTGCGCACCCTCACCGCGCGCGAGGAGAAGGTCGTCAAGATGCGCTTCGGACTCGAAGACGGTTCCGAGCACACGCTCGAGGAGGTCGGCCAGTCATTCGCCGTCACCCGCGAGCGCATCCGACAGATCGAAGCCAAAGCGCTGCGCAAGCTGCGCCATCCTTCGCGCTCGCGCAAGCTGAAGGCGTTCCTGGACGGCGTAGCAGAGTAAAAGCCGGCGTAGCAGAGTAAGAGCCGGCATGGCAGAGTAGCTTTTCCTGTTTCGGGAAGACCAAAGGCACGGCTCGAGCCGTGCCTTTCGTCATTTGCGAAAGCAGCTCGTTGCTTTGACTTATCCCCCACGAAGGCCTAGCATAAAGGTTGAGGTCGCAGCTCCTCCTCCTCTTTCAGACTGACTGAGCTAAGTCAGCCCCTCTGAAGTTTCTCTTCTTAGTCACAGTTCTGCACCGGTCGCGGGATCAGCGCGAGAGCGCCGTTTCTTCGCTACATGTCCGGGTATCCAGAACATCATCGAGGTCCCATGCTGATCAATCTTATGTGGCTCACCCTTCTGCTTGCCGGATGCGCGCTCGGCCTATGGCGGGCGATGCGGAAGCCGGCCTTTGTCTCTCTAAGCGACGAAAAACCGGTCATGGATCGTGGAGAATCGCGCCTATGAGCTCCAAACCGGACAAGAAGCCGAATCCTATCTTCGCTATCTATGCGGCCATCGTTTCGCCCTTCCTGCGCTTGATGGACAAGATGTCGGGTCGCGACGTGGGCTTCGAACGCAAATCAAAGAAGGCAGCCTAAGTGCCTGAAGCCACCATGAATGCGAACCTGGCGCGGAACATCGACCGCCTGCGCGGCCGTCCTGTCCTGGTGCTCGATAGCGATCCCGATCGCTTACGCGCCCGCGGCCTCGCCATGGAGACACGGGGCGTCAATGTGACGTGCAGCGGCAGCGCTTCGCGCGCCCGTTCCGTGTGGAAGCCGGGATCGCATTTCCTGGTCCTCATCGAGTTCGGCGGCGCTGGCCCCCAGTTCGAGGAGTTCCACCGTTACGCCGCCAAGGCGCACGAGCCGCAGGCTTTTGGTTTCTATACCTCGCAGCCGCCTTACCTTTCGGTGGCCATGCCACCTACTGCCTCATTCAACAGCTTGCCGGTATCTTCCGCCGACATCGCCCATGCTGCGTCCCACGCTGCCAAGGCGAACACTGCCCCTGCGCAAGGTGTGCCCATGCACGCCGGGCTTATCGCGGAAGCCAGCCAGCTGATCGCCGCCATCCGCCCACTTGCCCGTCCGAAGCGTGAGCATCAGGCAGGTTCTTCGCTCTCGTTCTCGCAAGCGGTGAAGGCAGCCGAACGCCTGGTGCATCACGCCCAGTAACCCAAGTTCGTAGCCGCCGCGCGGGATTTCGTCCCGCTTTTCCTCGCGCTTCCACAAAATTCCCAGTTCCGCACAATTTCTCCACAGCCTCGAAGCAAATCGTGCTTGAGGTCTTCTCGCGGCTGATGCAATCTCTCGTGCAGACAGAGTGCGATGTCTTGAGCTCTGGCGGTCGAGGCAGCAGCAGCGTGGAATCCACCTAGTGTGGGTTCAGGCGCGCGCTCCCTGGGCGGCTGGAGGATAAGCGGCGCAGCGGGAGCTAACGGAGGTCCGCCGGCGCGCTGAACAAGGCATCCATTCGAAACGAGACGGCCCGTGCGGCTGGCGCGGGCCGTCTTTCGTTTTCACAGCGGATGGTCGCCGTGCTACATCCGTTATCTTCCTGTATCGTCCTTGTTTTCTCCACAGTTTCGCTATTCTATTCAGACAAAAAGTGCTTGAGCGTACCCGGATTGCTGGTTAACATCCGCGGAGGCAGTCTCACCCCATGGCGACCACCGACCAGAGCCTCGATCGCGGATTGCCCGCGAGCATCGACGCCGAGCGCTCCATCCTCGGCTCCATCCTGCTCGATAATTTCCTCTTCAACCAGGCCGCCGAGACGCTGAAGGCAGACGACTTCGCGCTCGACTCCCACCGCCGCATCTACTCCCGCATGATGGAGCTGGCCGAGCACACCAAGCCCATCGACATCGTCACGCTCGCCGAGGAACTTGCCCGCCGCAAAGAAGTGGAAGCGGTGGGCGGCGTGGCCTACATCTCTTCGCTTACCGACGGCCTCCCTCGCCGCCCCAACATCGAGCACTACGTCAAGATCGTGCGCGACAAAGCGATGTTGCGCGCGCTCATCCACACCGCGTCCACCGCCATCGCGCGCGCCTCGGAGCAAGCGGAGACTGCCGACGAGATCCTCGACTCCACCGAGGCGGCCATCTTTTCGCTCGCCGATGATCGCATCCAGCGGGGCTTTGTCGACATCAAGGAGATCGTTAAGGGATCCTTCGGCTCCATCGACCAGCTCTACGAGCGCGGCCAGCGCATCACCGGACTCGCCACCCACTACGATCGCCTCGACGAACTGACCAGCGGCCTGCAGCCCTCCGACCTCATCATCATCGCGGCGCGGCCTTCGATGGGCAAAACCGCTTTCGCCATCAACATCGCCGAGAACGCCGCCGTGCGCGATGGCAAGACGGTCGGCGTCTTCTCGCTCGAGATGTCGCGCGAATCGCTGCTCCTGCGCCTGCTCTGCTCACAGGCCATGGTCGACTCGCACAAGCTGCGCACCGGCTTCCTCGGCCGCGACGATCACCAGAAACTCGTGGACGCTCTCGGCCGCCTCGGCGATGCTCCCATCTTCATCGACGACACTCCCGGCATCTCGCTGCACGAGATGCGTGCCAAGGCTCGCCGTCTCAAGGCCGCGCAGAACGGACTCGACCTTCTGGTGGTGGACTACCTGCAGCTCATGGCCGCCGCGCCCATCGGCGGCAAGCGCTTCGAGAACCGCACCCAGGAAGTGTCAGCCATCTCGCGCGGATTGAAGGGCCTGGCCAAGGAGCTGCGCTGCCCCGTGGTGGCGCTCTCGCAGCTCAGCCGTGCTCCCGAAAGCCGTGGCGGGGACCATCGCCCACAGCTCTCCGACCTGCGTGAGTCGGGTTCGATCGAGCAGGACGCCGACGTGGTGATGTTCATCTTCCGCGAAGAGGTCTACAACCGCGATAATCCCGAGCTCGAAGGCATGGCCGAGATCATCATCGCCAAGCAGCGCAACGGCCCTACCGACATGGTGAAGCTCGCCTTCATCAAGCGTTCCACCCGCTTCGAGAATCTAGCGATGGAATAGCCCCTCCCAGAAGGGTCATGCTGAGGGACCGAGGGGCCCCGCCGCTTTCTCCAGGCGGGGTATCGGTACCGAAGCATCTGCGGTTCTCCAGCGGAATCTTTCGCTATAATCGCGTCTCCGCGACGCACCTGTCGAACGTTGCCCCTGACGGCGCGGTGGTGTCCCTGTTGCGCACAACGTTGCCCACAATGTCCAGCGCTCCGGTTCCCCGGAATGAAGTTCTCGGAATGAAGACGCGGCCCACCTGGGTCGAGGTGTCACTCACCGCACTGCGCCACAACTTCCGCACGCTGCAAGACTTCTGCGCGCCGGAAGCGACTATCTGCGCCGTGGTCAAAGCCGATGCTTACGGACACGGCGCCGTGGAATGTGCGCTCGCGCTCGAGAAGGAGGGCGCGCTCTGGTTCGGTGTCACCTCCACAGATGAAGGCGTGGCGCTGCGCCAGGGCGGCGTTACCTCGCGCATCCTGCTGCTGACCGGCTTCTGGCGCGGTGAAGAAGAAGCCGTCGTGCGGCACGACCTGACGCCGGCGGTATGGGAGTGGTGGCACATCGAGCTGCTCGAGGACGCCGCCGAGCGCCTGCACCACGACACTGTCCCGGTCCACGTGAAGGTGGATACCGGCATGGCACGCCTCGGCCTGCCGATGGCCGACCTCGGCCTCTTCGCGCAGATGCTCAAAGACGCGCAGCACGTCGTGGTCGAAGGCCTGTTCACCCACCTCGCCTCCTCCGAGGTCATCGACGCGCCCGACGTGGACGCGCAGATCTCCCGGTTCGACGACGTCGTCACCACCATCATCGAGAGCGGACTCTCGCCCGTCTACTACCACATGGCAAACTCGGCGGCGATGGTCACGCGCCCGCGCACGTGGATGAACATGGTGCGTCCCGGCATCGCGCTCTACGGTTACTACCTGCCATTCCTTTCGGCCGTCACCGGCATACCCGACGCTTCGCTCGAGCTGCCTATCGCGCCCGTGCTCTCGTGGAAGACGCGCGTGCTCTCCATACGCGACGTCGGCTCGCGCACCCCTATCGGTTACAACGGCGCCTACGTCACGCAATCACCCGCGCGCATCGCCGCCTTGCCGGTGGGCTATGCCGATGGGCTTAGCCGCCAACTCTCCTCGCGTGGCCGCGTGATCGTGCGCGACGACTATGCTGCCATCGTCGGCAACGTTTCTATGGACATCACTCTTGTCGACGTCACCGGCATTCCCGGCGTCGACGTCGGCGACGAGGTCATCCTCATCGGCCAGAGCGCGCGCCGCAAAATCACCGCCTGGGAGGTCGCCTCGCACGCCCAGACCATCCCTTACGAGGTGCTCTGCAACATCAACAAGCGCGTCCCCCGGCGGTACCTAGAGTAATAAGTAGTGATCCGTCGAATGAGGTTCGAATAGATGCCGCCCGCGCCCGCTCCCGCCCCCCGTCCCGCGCCGCCCTCCACCTGGTGGCAGGATTTCCGCGATGAGCAGCTCGCTTTTCTGGACGAGCCCTGGAAACTGGTGCCGCTCTGGGCGATGATCCCGTGGCTGCTCTTCTACGCCTGGTTCGTCTGGTACGCCTATCGCGCGAACGGTGTGAACCTGTTCATCGACGCGGTGAACATGGTGACGCACGAGGCCGGCCACCCGCTCTTCGGATACCTCGGCGAGACCATGCACCTGTGGGGTGGGACCATCCTGCAACTGCTCATCCCCGCCGCACTCTGCTTCACCTTCGTCCGCATGCGCGAGCTGATGGGCGCAACCTTCACCGCCTGGCTCTTTTTCGAGAATTTTCTCGGCATCGCCATCTACATGGCAGACGCGCGCGCTATGGAACTGCCACTCGTCTCCGCCGAGGGTGGGCCGGACGACGTCATCGGCCACGACTGGAACCAGATCTTCGGCCGGCTCGGCCTCTTGCAGCACGATACCCAGATCGCCGGCGTGGTGAAGGCCATCGGATACCTCGGAATGATCGCCGTCCCACTCTGGTTCGCCTGGCGCGCCCGCCAGACGCAGCTCGCCGCCGAATAGCGACCGTTCACTGCTGCCAACCTTTGCCGCCGCTCGGGGCGCGGCTATATTCGTTATACCGCCCCTATGCGCAAGCGCTATCAGAAGTGGATCGAGGACTGGGAGACACGCCTCACCGACCGCGACACCAATCGTGTCGTCCGGCCATTCGAGTGGGGACTCGACTGGATCCATGATTTCCCCGGCGTCTATGCGAATGGCGGCCGGCCCTCCCCGGATGCCGGCAACGCCGCCATCGAGCAGTACATCCACGCACTCAATGACAACATCGTCGCCCACAGTGACGAGTTCTTTTCATACCAAACGCCCACCGACTTCCGGCTGGAGAGCCGCGAGCTCAAACTCTGCGCCACCGGCGTGGACAAAGAAGCGCGCAACGCGGCCTTCAATCCGGAAGGGAAGTCGGGGGAGTTCCTGCGCTTCACCTCGCCGGTGCGCACGCCGCATCCGGAGAACGATCTCGTCAACGCGCGCTGGTTTCCCGCGCGCGGACGCCGCGCCGTCGTCGTGATGCCGCAATGGAACTCCGATGCCGAGAGCCACAACACGCTCTGCCGCGGCTTCAACCTGCTCGGCATCGCGGCGCTGCGTCTCAGCATGCCGTACCACGACGTTCGCATGCCCACCGAGCTTTCTCGCGCCGACTACGCCGTCTCCGCGAACGTGGGGCGCACCATCTCCGCCGCGCGCCAGGCCGTGGCCGACGTGCGCTCCTGCCTCGACTGGCTTGCAGCGCAGGGTTACCGCCAGTTCGGTGTTGTCGGCACCTCGCTCGGCTCCTGCTACGCCTTCCTCGCCAGCGCGCACGATCCGCGCCTGCGCGTGAACGTGTTCAACCACGTCTCCACCTACTTTGCGGATGTTGTCTGGACCGGCCAATCCACCCGCCACGTCCGCGCGGGCATGGAAAGCACCACCGATCTCGAACGGCTGCGCCAAGCCTGGCTCGCCATCAGCCCCATGGCATACTTCGACAAGTTCGATCGCTGGCCGAAGAAAGCCGTGATGATCTATGGCAAGTACGACATGACGTTCCTTCCCGAGTTCTCCCGCCAGATCGCCGCCGAGTTCTTGCGCCGCAAGGTGGAGTGCAAGATCGTCGAACTCCCCTGCGGCCACTACACCACCGGCGAGGCGCCCTACAAATTCATGGATGGCTGGCAGATCATGCAGTTCTTGCGGACGGCATGGTGAGCGCGCGGCCTACGGGCGACGCAAACAAGTTTCTGCTAGGCAAATAACGTTACTAAAGTACTTGTCCCCGGATGCCCATCGGTACGTAGCCGCGTATCGGGTCCGACGGTACTATTTCCGCCTCAAATCCACCCGCGATCAAGAGGTGACATGCCGGTCCTTTCACAGGACTCTCCCAGCGCAGCCGAGCGCCGCATCTACCCGCGCTTTCCGGCGCCGGTGATGGTGCGTTACGGCGCCGTGGCGGCGAGCACCTCCGGGTACGCCTACGACATCAGCGAAGGCGGGCTCGGATTTGCCGGGGACGAGCCGCAGCCCATCGGCAGCGAGATCCGCGTCCGCTTCAAGTGGGATTCCCCGATGGGCGAGTGGTATGACACCCGCGCCATCGTTCGCCACGTGGATGGCAACAAGATGGGCGTCCAGTTCCTCGACCTCAAAGAGTCCGTCAAGATCAAGCTGGTCGAGATGATCTATCAGGAGATCACCCGCCGGCGCAGTTAGTACCC
>JALYLW010000163.1 GCA_030774055.1 Acidobacteriota bacterium | reverse complement strand
CGCGCCCGCCGTTTGCTTTTCCACCCTGGGCCTCGACGTTTTTCCATAGACGTTTTTCTCGCCCCCAGCATCAGACTAGCCAGAGCTGCTGGGCCTGCTTTGGGTTTCACGAGTTCGGACGGGTCGGCCGCCGGACGCCTGCTCAGGGCGCCGGCCTCGGCCTGGCCATTACCCAGCGCATCGTCGAGGCCCATGGCGGCACGATCTCCGTCGCGAGCAAGCTCGGCAGGGGCGCCAAGTTCCTGGTCTCGCTCCCCGCCGCGGTGGAGCGCGCCAAAGCCGGCCGCAGCGCGGTCACCGCCTGAGTAGCGACTCTGATTCCACTGGTTGGAACTGCGGTACAATGCGCGCGCAGGACGCCCGAGCCCCTATCCCCGGAAATGTCTGATTAGCGGCAGGTTGACCAGGTTTTCGAGTGTGATTTTTGGCTGGGGCGAGACAGCGGCTGCCAAGGATTTGCATCCAAGTTCTGGTGGATATCGCCCTGCCACTATTTGGCCGGGCAGACGGTTCACGGAGGTTCCCCCCTGGTGACAGTTCCCCCCAAGGTGCGCGTGATGATCGTCGATGACGACCAGTCGATGGCACGGTATCTCGATTCCCATCTCTCCAAGCGGTATGAGGTCTCGATCGTCGGCAGCGGAGAGGAGGCGATCCGCATGTTCCGCGTCTACGATCCCGCACTCGTCCTGCTCGATATGGCGATGCAGGGCATCACCGGCATCGAGACGCTGGAGCGGATCAAGCAGATCAAGCAGGATGTCTCGGTCATCATCATCTCCGGGCAGAACGACCCGGACATCATCTTCCGCGCCTCCAAGCTCGGGGCCGACGACTACTTGCAAAAACCCTTCGAGCCGAAAGAGCTCGACCTGCGCATCGCCAAGGTGCTCGACAAGCGGAGCCTGGTGAGCGAAGTCACCCAACTGCGCGAGCAAGTGCGCCGGCAAGCGGATTTCACCATGCTCTTCGGCACCAGCCCGAAGATGGAAGAGGTGAAGATGACGGTGGAGAAGGTGGCCGACACCACCGCCACCGTGCTCATCCGCGGGGAGAGCGGGGCGGGCAAGGAAGTGGTGGCCCGCCTCATCTACTCGAGCTCCTCGCGCCGGGACAAGCCGTTCGTGAAAGTGAACTGCGCCGCCATCCCCCACGAACTGCTGGAGAGCGAGCTGTTCGGTTACGAGCCCGGCGCCTTTACCGGCGCCAACCGCCAGAAGCTGGGCAAGTTCGACCTGGCCAACTACGGCACCATCTTCCTCGACGAGATCAGCGAGATGCACCCCGCGTTGCAGGCCAAGCTGCTGCACGTGCTGCAGGATGGCGAGTTCGCACGCCTCGGCGGCAAGCGCGATATCGCCGTCGACGTACGCGTGCTCTCTGCCACCAACAAGCCGCTCGAGCGCGCCGTGGAAGAGGGCTCATTCCGAGAGGACCTGTTCTATCGCCTCAACGTGGTCACCATCCACATCCCACCGCTGCGCGAGCGGCGTGAAGAGATCCCCATATTCCTGGATTTCTTCCTGCGCAAGTATTCGGAGTACTACGGCAAGCAGCCGCACGCTTTTTCCGACTACGCCGTCAGCCGGATGATGGATTACAGCTGGCCCGGAAATATCCGCGAACTGGAGAACATGGTGAAGCGCTACGTGATCGTGGGCAACGAGGCGCAGATCATCCGCGAGCTCTCCACCCACAAGCCCATCATGCGCTCGCAGGGCGCGGCCTCGGCTCCGCAGGCGCCGGAGGTGATCGCCGCCAACGCCGCGGTCGCATCTTATGATCCGGGGAACGGCAGCGCCGAGCACAACATGCCGTCATTGCTGGAGATCGGAAAACGCGCCGCGATGCTGGCCGAACGCGAGGCCATCGAGCGTGTTCTCACGCAGACGCGCTGGAACCGGCGCCAGGCCGCGAAGATCCTGAAAATCAGTTACAAGGCGTTACTGAACAAGCTGAAGGCGATGGAAGAGAACGACCGCGCTGCTCAGAATAAGCAGCGGCCAGCATAGAAGTGGCACCGTAGTTCCCTATATGGATTCGCAGACTCCCTCAATCGCTGTGGAAATCGAGCGCAGATTCCTCTCTTAACCTCAATCGTAGCAACAGCTTACGCTGCGATCCGGACTTGGCGTCAACCAGCCGCAGCTTTGGCTTGCCGCTTGCAGCTTACGTCGGCAACAAAAGAGGCCGCAACCTAATGAGTTTCACACTCTTCCTACAATCTCGACACGTCCCATCTGAAGGTTCCGCGCTTGCGCGGGACATGCAACGCCTTCCCTAAGTTTTCTCTCCTCCTCTGCCTCTTTATGATGGCCCCGGAAACGGGGCCACTTTTTTTGCGCTTCGAGCGTTCCGGGCGAGATCCTTGATTGGGGAGATCCTTCATCGCTCCGCTCCTCAGGATTTCGCGTGCAGGCTCCCGCTCGGCGGGCTACGCCGCCTCGCTCACGCCAGCAGATTCCGCTCAAGTTGACGCTCCCCACACCCGCGCTTATCATCTAACGTTTATTCCTCCGGTATCGCGTATGCCATTGCATAAAGACTCGGCAAGGACGATGGACAAGAAGAAGATCGAGCAATACAAGAAGCGCCTGGAAGAGCGCCAGCAGGAACTGCGGCGCATCGTCTCGCGTAACGTGCAAGACGGGCGCGACGCCGACCTCGAATCCGCGCAGGACATCGCCGACAAGGCGGCGAACTCCTACACCAAGGAGTTCCTCTTCAGCCAATCCAACAACGAGCGCCAGTTGCTGGCGCAAGTAGAAGAGGCGCTCGCGCGCATCCGCGAAGGCACGTTTGGCGAGTGCGCGAATTGCGGCAAGGAGATGAATCCGAAGCGGCTGGAAGCGGTGCCGTGGGCGAAGTACTGCATCGAGTGCCAGGAGAAGATGGAGAACGGCCAGCTCGAGCCTGCGTCCTGAGCGGCGCAAAGTCTAAAGGCCGCCGGAACCGGACGCCGGGGTCGGTGCAATTCGGAACATCAGTTTTGGTTCAGCCAGCCGTAATCTGAGAATCGAGTACAGGGAGCACCCGAACATGAAGCCGCAGAACACGATCTGCCTCGGGTTCGAAAAGGACGCGCATGAGGCGGCGCGCTTCTACGCCGTCACCTTTCCGGATAGCAAAGTAACCGCCATTCACAACGCTCCCAGCGACTATCCGGGCGGCAAGAAGGGCGATGTGCTGACGGTGGAGTTCACCGTCCTGGGCATTCCCTGTCTCGGTCTCAACGGCGGACCGTTCAGGCACACCGAGGCCTTTTCTTTCCAGATCGCGACGGAGAATCAGGAAGAGACGGACCGTTACTGGAACGCGATCGTCGGCGATGGCGGAACGGAAAGCCAGTGCGGTTGGTGCAAGGACCGCTGGGGCCTCTCCTGGCAGATCACCCCGCGCGTCCTAACCGATGCGCTGGCGGCTGGTGGCGGTGAGGCAAAGCGTGCCTTCGAGGCGATGATGACGATGAAGAAGATCGACATCGCCGCCATCGAGGCAGCGCGGCGAGGCTGACGTGAACACGCCGAGACGTCCTTAAGTTCTGGTTCAGTCAGCCGTACGTTGAGTTCAGGGCGATGCCGACGTGCTCCATCCGTTGGATAGCCATGTGCTCGATGGGTGCATGATTCGGCCGCCGGAAACGGCGGCCTTTTTTGTTCCGTGGCTACGCTACTTCGGGGGCTCGGGCGGCGGCTCGCTGTTCGCCGGCTGATTCTGCTGCGGCGGCGTGGTCGCCGGCGCCTGACGATCTTTCCTGCTGCCGAAGATGGTGCCCAGTATCCCGCCGGCGGTGCCGAGCGGATCCGATATCGTCTGCTGCAACCTCATCTCGGCGATGCGCTGCACATCGGGCGTGAAGCGCGGAGTCGAGAATGTCCCGCTGATGATCACCGGCAATATCAGTTGGCCGTTCTGGTCGGCCAGCGCCGTCATCATGAAGCCGCCGATCCCGGAGCCGCCCACCTCCTGACTGCGCTCCTTCGATAGCACCGCGGTCACCCGCATGTTCAGCGACTGGTCGGCAAGGTTCACGGCGCCAGCACCGAACACCGTCGCGCCGTCGATCACCGCTTTCAGGTTGTTGGTTTGCGCCACGCCGTTCTGCACATTGAAGTTGCCGGTGAGCGAGAGCAGATCGGTGAACGGTTTCATCCGCTGTCCCGTCGCCAGGAAGCGGCCGGCGTTGGCGATCTCGTACCACAGGTCCATGTTCGCGATCTTGCCGTTGCGCAGGTCGAGCGCCAAATCACCATTCAACGAGCTTGCGATCTGATCGGAGCTTCCGCCGGAGCGGAACGTGGTGTTCGCGTTCGCCATCAGCAAGCCGTAGAGGATCTGCTTCACCGAAGTGGTGGAGGAGAGCAGCTTGTTCGCGTCTACGCGATCGATGCGCGTATTGACCGCGTACTGGATGGGGTTGGTGCGGGTGTCGATCACGATGGACCCGTTCTGCACTCCGCCATAGACCTCGGCGGTGATGGGCGACAGCCGGACGACACCATGATCCAGTGTGGCGTCGGCCCGGGCGTTGCTCATCGTCATCTCGCCGTAGAGGATGGTGCCCACCGTCACCTTGCCGCGGCCCACTGCCTGCTGGAAGCCTGCGGACCTCGACTTCGATTCCGCCTGCGGCGTGAGCCCGGCGTCGGCGGGCTTTCGAAACCAAGTCGAAAGGTCGTTGAGGTTCAGCTTGTCGACGGCGAGCGCGAACTCGATCTGCGGCGCGGCAAAATTTTTCAGCGTGACAGTCCCGGTCGCGTTGGTGTCGCCAAGCGCTCCGGCGAAGTTCTGCAGCACCGCGGAATTCTGGGTGAAGCGGATGTCAGCGCGGCGCACGCTGAGCGGGGCGCCGAGCGAAGGCATGGTGAGCTTCGCGTTCTCGAGCGCGCCGGTGCCGGAGAGCGCCATCGCCGACGCATTCTTCAACGCGCCTGCGGCACGCAGGTCGAGCGAGAGCCGCCCCGAGCCGCTCATGCCTTCGACCGCCCGCGCGCCATAGGCGCGGGCGATGTTCAGCACGTCGTCGAGCTGCGCGCGATTCGACCGCACGCTCGCTTGCACCTGCGGATTCGCGGTGGTGTACTGCGTGAGCGCGAACTGCACCGCCACCGTGGTGCCCGCGGTCGTCGCCGCAAAATCGTTGGAGCGAACCGCTTCGGGCGTCATCACCAACTGGACGCCTTGCACCTGCACCGGCTGCTTGAGTCCTTTGCCGCTGATGGTGAGGTTCTTCGCGCGCAGTGTGCCGTTGAGCAGCGGCTGCGTGGCGGCGCCCTTGGCTTGGACGTCAGCCTGCACGCGGCCCTCGATCTGGGTTCCCGGATCGAACGCCACGCCGAAGGCGGAAGCGAGCCGCGCCATCTCGGCGATGGAAGCCTCGGGCGTCCACACGCGCAGGTCGATCTGCGCCGGCGCAGGCGCGGTGTTGATCACGCCCGTGACCGATAGCGGCGTCGCGCCGAGTTTCAGCGTGCCTTGCTTGATGCGGATCACTCCGCTGGTCAGCTCATCCTGGATCTCGTAATCCGCCGTGATGGGATATCCGATGTCCACGCCGCGGACGCGGCCCTGCTCGATGCGCAGCGAGCCGTTCGAGGCGAGATCGCCTGCGAGCGACTTCACGCTCGCTTCGCCGCTCGTGATCCCATCTATGCCGGCCAACGCCTGGACGTTCAGGAAGCGTTGCACGGCCGCGATCGACACCTCATCCAGTTTCAGCTTGCCATCGATGGGCGTGAGCAGCATGTTCTTCTCGCCGTCTTTCTCAAAGATGGGACCGACCTTCGCGTTCAGCTGCGCCGTCTGTTTCCCCGCCCCCGGCAAATGCGCCGCCAAGGCGACGAGGAAGGGCTGACCCGGGCGATAGTCCTCGATGGCAAGATCGATGTGGTCATAGATCGTCCTCGGCTGCTGCTTCTGGTCGTCGGTGATGGTGACCTGGCCGTCTTGGATGCGCAACTGGTCGAGCGCGAACTCCTGCGGCTTCTGCTGCACCTCAGCCAGATCGTGACCGAGACTGGCGAAGTTCCATACCCCGCCCGCGTTGCGCACGAGTTCTATCTGCGGGCGCTCCAGTTCCAGGGAGCGTAGCCGGACGTCACCGCGAAGCAGCGGGATCAGGTCGGCCCGCACATACAGCCGGTCCGCCCGCGCAAAGACCTTGCCTTCACCGAAGCTCGAGTCTTCGGCGATGGTGGCGCCTTGCACCTGGATCGCGAACGGCAACAAGCTGAGTCGCATGGGGCCGAGTGACGCTGCCCGCCCCAGCCGCTTCTGCACCTCCGCCTGGATGCGGCCGTGGTAGCGGTTCACGTCGAACAGGTAAGGCAGCGCGAGCGCGCCCGCGACCACCAGCACCACCAGGATCCCGAAGATGATCGCCGCTTTGCGCATGTAGTCTTTCTTTCGCCACGCCGCCAGGGCGGGGCCTGATCGCTGTCTGATGCAGAAGGATTCTTCCCTTGATTGGAAGCCGATGCGGCCCGGCTCGGTTGCACCAGCATTTTTGGCCTGTTAAACTCATGCGTTGCAGCCACTTCCGCCGACCTGTAAGGACCCTACCTGTGCCTGGTTATACCCGACATCAGCTCAAACACGACCGCCTTACCGACGCCGCGCAAGAAACCTTCTCCTGGGCGCTCGGCCACAAACGCAACCTGGTGGGCGCCGGCATCGTGCTTGCCGTGCTGGCCGCCGCCCTCGCCGGCGGCTGGTTCTACTTTGACCGGCAGAACGAGCAGGCTAGCATGGCGCTGGGGCAGGCGGTGCGGACCTTTGACCGTCCCCTGCGCGCTGCCGGCCAGCAACCGCCGCCAGATATCCAGACGTTCGCTTCGAGCGCGGAGCGCGGCCGCGAAGCCGAGAAACAGTTTCTGGCGGTCGCCGAAAAATATCCTTATACCCGCTCCGGCGAGATCGCCCGGTATCTCGCGGGTGTCGCCGCCATCGATGCCGGCGACACGGCGACAGCCGAGCGTGAACTGAAGGCCGCCGCGGGCTCGCGCCGCGATGACTTCGCATCACTCGCCAAGATGGCCCTGGCTGCCTTTTACCGCAGCAGCAAGCGCGATGCCGAGGCGCTGGCGATCTACGACCAGCTGGCGGAACACCCCACCACGGCGGTCTCGAAGCCCATGGCGCTGCTCGCCAAAGCCGAGCTGCTGGAGCGGACGTCGCCGGCGGACGCGAACCGCGTCTATCAGCAGCTCCGCGCCCAGGATCCCAGTGGCCCGATCGGGCGCTTGGCAGAACAGCGGCTCAACAATCCCAAGAAGTGAGCTTCGGATATTTCCAGCTGCAGCTCTGGCCGTCTAACTAGGGCAGACACAAGCAGATAGGCCTAGGGGAGGCCCTGGCCTATCTTTTAATTTCTGGGTGCGAATCTCTGGCTGCGGTTGGCTCGAATCGGCCGCTGTGTTATATTTCTGCTGCCAGTAGGAGGCGTGTTTTAGCCGCCGGTGGCCGGCCCCATCCTCCCCATTCGTACCCTCCCCAGGAACGAACTTCGTTAGCTATTGAGAGTAACACTTCGTCTTGGAGAGCAGGGTAGACGCATGCGCATGGAACGTGAACGTGGCTTTTCGTTGATCGAACTGCTGATCGTGGTCGCGATCATACTCATCATCGCGGCGATCGCGATCCCCAACCTGTTGTCCGCCCGGATACAGGCCAACGAGTCCTCCGCCGTGGGGACGCTCCGTACCTTGAACACCGCGCAACAGAACTATCAGATCATCTATGGCGGCTATGCCGATGACCTCGCCAAGCTCGGCGGCAACGCGATGGCTCCTACCGCGGCCCGCTCCGGCTTGGTGGATTGGGTGCTCGGCTGCATGACCCAGCCGTGCCCGAAGAGCGGCTTCACCTTCCTGATCATCAATGCGGTCGGAGCGCCACAAGTCAACGCCTACGGCTTGATCGCTGTCCCGATGGATCCA
Organism: Acidobacteriota bacterium; assembly: GCA_030774055.1. NCBI lineage: Bacteria > Pseudomonadati > Acidobacteriota > Acidobacteriota bacterium. The sequence continues at coordinate 9,935 of JALYLW010000163.1, read as the reverse complement.
AGTACGGGCCGGCGTTCCTTCTGTTCTGACCAGATGAGCATCATCACCTTCGATCCGAACGCGGGCAATCCACCGGTCTGCACGCGGTCACTCCAGTAGTCGAAAGCGGCAGCAGCAGTGCATTCCTTGACACTATGCCGCTGCCGCCGCTATTCTTGAATTTTGCCCTGAGCAGAATATCGCCTTCTGTGCGGCTGCCGTCGTGGCTGCGGGGAAGGCGGTGCGCGAGCCCTGCTGTATGTTCATCCGTGTCCGCGATGTGGAGACCGAGGCCCTCGAGTTCGACCGGGAATTCCCTGCCGGTCAGGTAGACCTTGGAGCGGAGATGCAACAGAGCGGACCGCTGCGTATCCAGGGCCGTGCCGAGTTGCTCGAAGAACGCACGCACGGCGTCAGAGAGACGATCAAGGATATCCGCTTGACCGGCTCGTTTTCCGGCCAGGTCGAGATCCAATGTGCGCGCTGCCTGGAACCGGTCACGCGCGAGGTGCAGGCCGATTTTGACCTGCTCTACCGTCCCTTGGGAGCGGTGGAGCGCGATGACGAGGTCTCGATCTCCGAAGCGGAGACCGAGGTCGGTTTTTACAAGGGTGAAGGGTTGGCGCTGGAAGACGTGCTGCGCGAGCAGGTGTTGCTCTCCGTACCCGTCAAGGCGGTCTGCCGCGAGGATTGCAATGGCCTGTGCGCGCAGTGCGGGAAGAACCTGAACCAGGGGAAGTGCGCCTGCGTTCCCGTCCGCTCGGATCCACGCTGGAACGCGCTGCGCGAGATGCGCAGCAAGTTGGACGGTTAGAGTCTTGAAATTCAGCGCGGTCCCGCGCGGCGGGACCGGGTTAGATGGTTGAGGTTGTCATGCCAAATCCGAAACGGCGACACTCGAAAGCCCGCACCTCGCGGCGTCGCGCGCACGATTTCCTGTCTGCACCCGCGCTCTCCGAGTGCCCCAACTGTCACGAGCGTAAGGTCCCGCACCGGGCCTGCGCGAAGTGTGGCTACTACAAGGGCCGCGCAGTCGTGGAAGTCGAGTCCAAGTAGCGCTTTTCTCCTTGCCGATGCCGGCAGTCATCAGCCTCGATGCGATGGGTTCGGACCGGGCGCCGAAGCCTGAGGTCGAAGGCGCGATCCTTGCCGCGCGCCATTACGGGCTGGGGGTGATCCTGGTCGGCAAGGAAGACGTGCTCCGCGCCGAGCTCGCGCACCATCCCGCCGCTTCGAATCTGCCCATCGAGATCGCGCACGCGAGCGAGGTCATCGGCATGCACGAAAAGGCCGCGACCGCCGTCCGCTCCAAGCGTGATTCCACGTTGCGCGTGGGACTGCGGCTTGTCCGCGAAGGCCGCGCACAGGGGTTTGTCACCGCCGGCAACACTGGCGCCGCCATGGCCACAGCGAAGATGGTCCTCGGCGCCCTGCCCAAGGTCGACCGGCCCGGCCTCGCCGCCGTCTTCCCTACCGCCGTCCACTCCAAGGCGACGATCATGATCGACGTGGGCGCGAACGTCGACTCCAAACCCCACAACCTCGAGCAGTTCGCCATCATGGGCGAGATCTATTACCGCACTATTTTTGGGACGGCGCGTCCCAGCGTGGGCCTGCTCTCCATCGGAGCGGAAGAGTCCAAGGGCAATGAGCTCACCCGCGAGGCCTATACGCTGCTCAAGCGCCTGCCGCTGAACTTTGTCGGCAACGTGGAAGGGCGCGACCTCTACAACGGCAAAGTAGACGTGATCGTGTGCGACGGCTTCGTGGGCAACGTCGCGCTCAAGATCTCCGAAGGCATGGTCGAGACCGTGCGCCATCTGCTCAAGCAGTCGCTCTCCGCCACCATCACCTCGCAGATGGGCGCGCTGCTCTCGCGCCGCGCCTTTGCCGACTTCAAGAAGCGTCTCGATTATTCGGAATATGGCGGCGCGCCGCTGCTCGGGCTGAAGGGCGTCTGCATCATCACGCACGGCTCCTCCAACTCGAACGCCATCAAGAACGCGCTGCGCGTCGCTTCGGAATTCGCCACCGGCGGCACCAACGGCGCCATCGAGCAGGAACTCGCCGCGCACGCCCGGCGCGTCGAGGTCCCGGTGCAGGCATGACGACGGCCGGCGGCACCCTTCGCACTACAGCCTTTCTCTTCCCCGGCCAAGGCTCGCAGGCGGTTGGCATGGGCCGCGAACTTGCCGCCATGTATCCCGTAGCGCAGGAAACCTTCGACGAAGCCGACGCCGCCCTCGGCTACAAGCTTTCGCAACTCTGCTGGGAAGGCCCGGAAGAGCGCTTGAAGATGACGGAGGTCACGCAGCCGGCCATCCTCACGGTCTCGGTGGCCGCGTTTCGTGTGCTGCGCGAGAAAGGCATCGCACCCAACCTCGTCGCCGGACACTCGCTCGGCGAATACTCCGCGCACGTCGCCGCCGGCACCCTGACCTTTGACGATGCGGTCCGCATCGTCCGCAACCGTGGCCGGTATATGCAGGAGGCGGTACCCACAGGGCTGGGCGCGATGGCTGCCATCCTCGCTCTGTCGCTCGCGGAAGTGGAAAAGGTTTGCGCGGAGAGCGCGCAGGGCGAAGTGGTTTCGCCCGCAAACATCAACTCGCCCGGACAGATCGTGATCTCGGGCACGAAGGCTGCGGTCGAACGCGCGGCGGAACTGGCCAAGCAGCGTGGCGCCAAGCGCGCCGTCATGCTTCCCGTCAGCGCGCCCTTCCATTGCGCGCTGATGCAGCCGGCGCAGGACCGTCTCGCCACCGAGCTGAAAGCGGCAGCGTTCCATCCCATGAATGTCCCGCTGGTCACGAACGTGGACGCCGAGGTCATCACCTCACCCGACAACGTTCGCGAAGACAAGGCTCGCGACGCACTCATTCGCCAGGTCACTGGCGCCGTCCGCTGGACCGATTGCGTCCAGGCCCTCATCGCCAAGGGGACCGAGACATTCGTTGAGGTTGGCCCGGGCACGGTCCTCGGCGGATTGATGCGCCAGATCGATCGCGCGAAGACCTGCTTGAACGTGGAGGATGAGACTTCTTTGCAGAGAGTCGTGAACCACTTCGAAGGCGCTTCGCTCGCGCAGCGCTAGCGCGTTAGATCGCGCAGATACTTCCAGACCCCCCCACACTCGAGCCGCAGGTGGCTGGGCGCCACGGTCATGGTGTGGTCTTTCGTCTCCACCCACATGTATGCGGGCTCGGGCCGGCCATTGATCGTGGTGGCGACGATCACGCCGGTACCGATCCTGGCGGCGCACATCTGGTGGTGACTCTTGATCGGCCCCCAGTCCCCGCTCGGTCCCCAGTCGAGGTAGAACTGCCCAAAGGAATAGTTCTTGTACTTCTCCGGATGCGACTTCCAGTCCGGGTCTGCCTGATAGATGGCGTAGGCAGCTTCGAAATCCTTCTGCTCGATGCGGGTGAAGAAGTTGTCGACCGTGCGCTCGTAAGTCCAGTTGCGCATCCGGTAGAGGCCGGCGAGCAGGAGCAGCAGGATGACGATCCCGATCCAAATCAGTTTCGTCCGCCGCTTCTCGCGGGGCTCGTCATACGCGGGAGCGTTCAGCAGTGAGGACATAACATCCCGGCAAGGTTCAGAGAGTGCGCTTGAACAGCAGCGTGACGCCGGTCATCATCACCAGCGTGAATACCGCAAGATACAGCATGTCGCCCCAGATTGCAGCGAGCCCGGCCTGTTTCAGCAGCAAGGCTTTGAATCCGTGCACCGCATAACTGAAAGGGTCGATCCACGCGACCACTTTCAGCCAGCCGGGAAAAGCCTTGATGGGATAGATCGCTCCCGAAGGAAAGAAGAGCAGCGTGTTGAGGATGCCGAAGATGGCGCGCGGCACCAGCGGATCGTCCACCCGCACCATGATCATGAACATCATGGTGACGAACGCCATCGAGGTGAGCGCGATCAGGATGAGCAGCCAGAACAGCTTGATGGGATTGAAGATCGTGCTCACGCCACAGATCAGCGAGCCGATCACCGTGAGCACGATTCCCGCGCCCATCGCCTTCAGCGTGCCCGCAAGCGTGAGCCCGAATACCAGTTCCAGCTTGGTGATGGGCGTGACCAGAAAGCCTTCGTGGATGCCGCGCGCCTTGTCGTCGATGTACAACATGCCGCCGCCGATCATCACGCTCACGAACATGGCCAGCGCGATCGACCCCGGCAGCAGATACTTCATGTACTCGATGTAGGGATAGAGTTCCACCACCTGGAGCGCAGTCTGCTGCAGCAGGCGCGGTTCCACGTCGGGACGGTTGAGGGCCACGGTCAGCTGGTTGAGCTTTTCCTCCAGCGTGGACGTCATGAAGTTGTCGGTGTTGTCGACGATGAGCGCGATCTGGGGCCGGTTCTTCTCGTAGACGCGCTGCGAATACTGCGGCGGGATCACGATCGCGCCATCGATCTTGCCGTTGCGCACGTCTTCCATCGCCTGCTTGTCGCTGGTGTAGAGCACCGGCGTCACCGTCTTGGCGGTGGAGTGGATGGCGTCGAACGCCTGCCGGATCTTGAGCGCCTGCGGTCCGCCATCCTGATCTACGATGGCCACGCGCGCGTCCGTGATCTTCCCGCCGAACGCGTTGCCCAGCACGATCAGCTGCACCAGCGGGAAGATCATCGACGCCATCATCAACGCCGGCGAGCGGAAGAACCGCCGCAACTCGCGCTCGATGATGGCCATCATCCGCATCGTCTCTCCTATCGCGCCTCGCCGCCGAACAGCATGCCGGTGTAGGCGAACGCTTTCACCTGCTCGTCGCGCAACCCGCGCCCGGTGTAATGCACGAACACGTCGTCCAAGGTGGTGTTCTGCACCGAGAGTGACTTGATCTTCACGTGCTCCGCGAGCGCCATCGACACCAGTTCGGTGGTGGTGAGCGCGCCTTCATCGGAGAGGATGCGGAACATGTTGCCGCCGGTATGCTGTACCGAACGCACGTCGCTCAGCTTGTGCAATCGCTCCTCCCATCCCGGCGGGATGGTCTCGAACTGCACTTCGATCACGTTCGAACCGGGCACGCTGGCTTTCAGGTTGGCCGGAGTATCGAGCGCCATCAGGCGCCCGTGGTCCACGATGGCGATGCGGTCGCAGAGCCGGTCGGCTTCATCCATGTAATGCGTGGTGATCAGCACGGTGAGCCCGCGCTTTGCCTTGATGCCGGTCAGCATCTCCCACACGGCCACGCGCGAGACGGGGTCGAGGCCCGTCGTCGGTTCATCGAGAAAGAATATCTTCGGACTGTGGACCAGGCCGCGCGCGATCTCCAACCGCCGCCGCATGCCGCCGGAGAGGGTCTTGGTGGGCGCGTCTTTCCATTTCGTCAGGTCCACCATCTCGAGCAGCTCGGCGATGGAGCGCTCGCGCGCTTGCTTGGGAACCCCGTAGAGCTTGGCGTAGATGCTCAGGTTCTCGCCGACGGTGAGGTCGAGGTCGCTGGTCATGGCCTGCGGGATCACGCCGATCAACCGGCGGGCCGCGTCCGGATCCTTGCGCACGTCGTATCCGCCGATGATCGCGGTGCCGCTGGTGATCTCGATGAGCGTGGTCATCATGCGGATGAGGGTTGACTTACCCGCGCCGTTCGGGCCGAGCAAGCCGAAGATCTCGCCTTCCGCCACGTCGAACGACACGTCGTCTACCGCGACGAAATCACCGTAGCGCTTGGTGATGTGCTCCACCTGGATCATGCGCGGGCGCGAGGCGAAATCCGGCTGCTCGCCGCCGCCGTTCTTCACGAAGGTGTTCACTTCGACTCCAGCTTTGATTTTGGGATCACCACTTCCGCCGTCATCCCGGGCGTGAATCTGCCACCGGGATTCGCGATAGAAAGCTTCAATCCGATCGCCTTGATGTCACGCTTGCTGCGGCTCACATCGCGCTGCGTAGCGAAATCTGCCTCGGCTTGCTTCAGGATGACCTTGCCATCGGTCTCGACGCCCGAGGGCAACCGGACTTTGAACACGTCGCCGATGGCGATGTGGTCGGCGTCGGTCTCCGGCACCGCCGCGCGGACCCACGTGTCGGTGTAATCCACGATGGTCACGATGGGCTCGCCCGCCATCACCACCTCGCCCTGGCGCGCCACGCGGACGCTCACCGTCCCGGTGACCGGCGACACCACGCGCGTGTATCCCAGCCGCGTCTCCGCCTCAGCCTGCTGCGCCGCCGCCGACCGCGCCTGAGCAACGCTCGATGCCACCGTGCTCTGCGCCGCGCTCTGCTGCTGCGTGCGCGCGATCGCTGCCTTCACCTCGGCATCGGCGGACGCCACCGTGTCCTGGGCCGTCTTTACCCGCGCCTGTGCGGCGCGCAGGTCCGCATCCGACTGGTCCTTCTGCTGTTGCGAGGCCACGCCATCCCTCGCCAGCGCCATGACGCGCGCGGCGTCACTGCGGACGCGATCGAGCAAGGCTAGCGTCTCATTCAACTGCGAGCGCGCGGCCTGCGCTTTCGCCTGCGCGTTCACCACGTCGCTCGAGGTGGTGCCCTTGGTCAGCCGCTCCGTCGCCAGCATCTCGGCGACCTTGGCACGCGAGCTGGCGAGCTGCGCGCCGGCGGCCTGGGCCTGCGCGTTCAGCTCGGCGGTGTCCAACTCGGCGATCAGGTCGCCCCGCTTCACCGGCGTGCCTTCATCCACCGCCAGCCGCTCCACCCGCCCGGATATCTTCGCGCTCACCACCACCTGGTTCGCATCGACCGTCCCGATCAAGATCAGGTCGCTCGAGTGGGGAGTGAAGAAGACGTAGTAGGCGCCTGACAACACCAGCAGCACGCCCAGGATGATGCCGAATTGATTTCGTGCACTCACCGTGTGTTGCCTCGTGCCTGCTTGTGATGTGGGGCCGAGTCGCTCTCGCGCTGCTCCCGGAACAGGCCAGCCGCGAGCAAGTCGAGCACCGCGCGCCGCCGCTGCGCGACCATCTTCGGCGACAGCGGGTCCGCGCGGGTGATCTCCGCGACCACCGGGGCGCTGGAGAAGTAAAAGACGTTCAGCGCGACGATGGAGAGCACGAAGTTATGGGCATCGACCTTGCGAAATTCTCCGCTACGCATGCCGGATTCGAGCAGCTCGATCCAGCGCCGCTGCATCGGCTTGAGGAAGTTCGCGACCAGCCGCCGGATATGCGGAGAGCCGCTTCGCCCCGCCCGCATCATCTCGCGCTGGACCAACCGCGGATAGAGGGGCGACTGGGCGACGAAATCGAAGTGCGCTCCCGCCGCCGCGAGGATCTTTTCGCGCGGTGGCAGGTCGCGATCGAGCACTGCCTTGATGGTTGCCGCCAGCTTGCCGAAGACTTCGTCGAGCACCGCGCCGTACAGCGTTTCTTTGTCGTGGTAGTAGTAGTAGAGCAGGGCCTTGTTCACGCCGGCGGCGCGGGTGATGTGATCGGTGCGGGCGCCCGACGGACCTTCGGTGGCGAACTCGTGCAGCGCCGCCGCGAGGATGGCGTTGCGCGTGGCGTCGGGGTTGGCGCGCGGCCCGCGCCGCGCTTTCGCCTTCGAACTGGGGCCACTGAGCTGCGGGCTGGGCATGGGCTGATTAACCAGTTAGTTAGACTAGGCCCGGGCGCAATCCGGCGCAAGCCTTTTTTGGGTCTGAGGGAGCGAGGGGAACACTGGGGATGGGGGACAGGACGGCGCTAGCCCGGGACGCAGCGCGCCTCAATGCGCCTCGCCGTCACCCGGGATCTCGTCCGGCGTGTCGGCCTTCTGCGCCACGGCATTGCGGGGAGGCGAAGGCGGCGCGTTCAGGAAGTCCTCGCCCTCGTGTCCGGCGAGCGCGACCTTCATGAACTCCATCCACATGGGCAAGGCGGCGTGGCCACCGGTCTCTTGCTTGCCCAGGGTCTTTTTCTCGTCGAACCCCAGCCAAACGCCGCAGGTGATCGACGGCGAGAATCCGATGAACCAGGCGTCGGTGAAGTCGTTGGTCGTACCCGTCTTCCCGCCGAGCGGAGTTTTGAGCGAGTTGGCGGCGGCCGCGGTGCCGTGCAACACCACCTCGCGCAGCAAGCTGGTCATGATGCGCGCCGTTTCCGCGCTGATCACATCCTTGACCTCGGGATAATTCTCCTCCAGCACGCGCCCTTCGTAATCCGTCACTTTGCGGACGTAGCGCGGCGCCACGCGCACCCCGTCATTCGGGAAGGTGGTGAATGCGGAGGTCTGCTCGATCAGCGTGACCTCGGCCGAACCCAGCGCTACCGGCAGATACGCCGGGATCTTCGACGTGATGCCGAAGCGGTGCGCGTATTCGATCACGGTGTTGATGCCCACGCGGTCCGCGAGCTTCAGCGCCGGGATGTTGCGCGACTGCGCCAGCGCGCGCCGCAGCGTGATGTTCCCCTCGAACTTGTTGTCGTAGTTGTGGGGCGCGTACGGTCCCGACGCGGTGTTGAATACCGTGGGCGCATCGAGGATGATGTCGTCCGGGGAGGCTCCCGCCTCGATGGCGGCGGTGTACACGTATGGTTTGAACGACGACCCCGCCTGGCGCAGCGCCTGCGTGGCGCGATTGAATTTTGATTCGTCGAAGTCGCGCCCGCCTACCATCGCCTTGATATCGCCGGTGGCGTTGTCGAGCGCCACCAAGCCGCCTTGCGTGCCCGCATCCTGCTCCAAGGTGAGCTTCGCTTGCCCGTCGGCGCCGAGCGCTATCACCTTCGCGTAAGCCACGTCTCCGGGCGCCAGGATCTCCTGCGGCGACTTGGCTCTCGTCCACGTGATCTCTTCTTTTCCGATGGCCGCGGTGTAGCGCCCGAACTTGACCACCGCTAACGCCGGCCCCGAATCCAGCACCAGGACGTGCACGTAGCTGCCTGGACCGACGCGCTCATTCCAATCCGGATGCTCGTAGCTCGCGAGCGTCTCGCCGCCCTTCACCACGTTGCGCAGGTTCCCTTTCCAGCCATGCCGCCGTTCGTAGGCCGCCAAGCCATCGAGCACGGCGCGGTTCGCCGCTTCCTGCATCTCCAGGTTCAGCGAGGTGTAGACCCGGAGGCCGCCTTGGTGCACCTCGTCCGACCCGTACTTCCTTTCCAGGTACCGCCGTATCTCCTCCGCAAAATACGGTGCGGCGGAGGTCGCCACGGGCTGCAGTTCCAGCTTCAGGGGCGCATTCTTCGCGCGCGCGGCTTCCTCGGCGGTGATCTTGCCATCCTCCATCATGGCGTTCAGCACCAGGTTCCGCCGCTTCTCCGCGCGGTCAGGATGGTTGATCGGCGAGTAGTCTCCCGGACCCTTGGGCAGCGCCGCTAGCACCGCGGCCTCGTCAAGCGTGAGGTCTTTCGCCTTTTTGCCAAAGTAGTACTCGGCACCGGCCTCGAAACCATAGACGCCGTGTCCCAGGTAGATCTGGTTGGCGTACATGGTGAAGATCTGCGGCTTGGTGAAGCGGCGTTCGATCTGGATGGAGAGCATCAGCTCCTGCATCTTGCGGTGGAAGCTGCGCTCGGACGAGAGGAACAGATTGCGGGAGAGCTGCATCGTCAGCGTGGACGCGCCCTGAGCGCGGTTGCCCAAGCGCACGTCGCGCCACGCCGCGCCCAGGATGCGCCAGAAATCGATGCCCCAATGCGTCTCGAAATCCTTGTCTTCGGTGGAGGTCACGGCGTCGCGCAAGACTTTGGGGAAGTCGTCGTAGCCGGCGATCACGCGCCGCTGCAGCGCGAACGAGGCGATCACGCGACCGTGGTCGTCATAGAGTTCGGTGACGGCGCTCGGGCGATAGTGCTCGAGCTCGCTCACCTGCGGCAGATCGGTGGAATAAACCAGGAATAGACCGGCCGCCGCACCGCTCACCACCGCAGCGAGTAGGAGCAGCCCGAAGACGACGCGTCCAACGTACTTCTTTCCCGCCACTTGGAAGGCGGGCAGTTCTGCGATCAGAGGGTTCATCCCAACGGCTTGGAGAACGAGAGCTGGCCCGATAGTACCA
>JALYLW010000162.1 GCA_030774055.1 Acidobacteriota bacterium | reverse complement strand
GTGCTGGAGTCGCCCGAGGACGCGGCCGTGCTGGAGTCGCCCGAGGACGCGGCCGTGCTGGAGTCGCCCGAGGACGCGGCCTTGCTGTAGTCGCCCGAGGACGCGGCCGTGCTGGAGTCGCCCGAGGACGCGGCCGTGCTGGAGTCGCCCGAGGACGCGGCCTTGCTGGAGTCGCCCGAGGACGCGGCCTTGCTGGAGTCGCCCGAGGACGCGGCCTTGCTGGAAGCCTTTTTCTTGGCGGCCTCTTCTTGGATCGAACTCACCGTGTTGTCGATGTGCCAGCTGTCGGCGATCACCATCGCCATCGCATCGGCCATGTTGCCGGTGTAGATCACTTCGCCGCGCGGGAACTTGACCTTGTCGCCATCCACTGCGATCAGGTCGCTCTCTAGTACCTTCACCACCTGCCACTTCGCGTCATTCGAGTTGTCGAGCAGGCGCGCGTTGCCGTCACCCCACGCGAGACCGTGCAGGCCTCCGCCGCACACCGGCGAAGGATCCCAATCGGTGCATTCGACCTTGCCCTTCTCCGGCCACACGAAGGGCGTGCCGCTGACCTTCTTGCCTTTGACCAGGCGATACGAATTCGAGGTGAGGTCCGCGCTGCAGGTGCGCAGCACAAGGACGTGTTTCGATTCCACCGCTTCCTGCGCTGCGGATTTTGCTGTTGTCTTCTTAGTCGCCATTCACGTTCTCCTTCAGTGTTTGCTTTTTGAATCGTCCCAACGCCCCGAGCCAGACCAGGGCGTCGCGGAAAGCGGTGCAGAAATCGGGGTCATCGATGCGCGCTGCCTGCCGCGTGCGCAGCTTCGGCGGGAGCATGAAGTAGCAGCTCGTGCACAGCGTGTACTTGGGCTTCTTCGGGCGCCCGCAGCGGCACAGCTCGCCGCGCCACTCCCGAATGAGGGCCAAGTCTTTGCGGGCGCGCTCGCGGTGCTTCTCAGCGTTCGTCACGCGAGCACCTCAACGATGGTGCAGTGTCCGCCGCGGCCATAGCGGACGCGCACCTTGATGGTCAGGTCAGCGATGCGCGCCTTCTGCAGTGCGTAGATGGCGCGCTGATCGAAGCACGAGGCTTCGACGCGGCCTTCCTTCGTCAACCAGCTCACAAACCACATCGGCTTGCTCCGCTTCGTTGACCAGGCTTCTACCTGGATACGCTCGATGGTCAGGTCCTCGGTGCCAGACGTCCGCAACGGTGGCGGCAGCTTGCCGACCTTGGAGTGATCGCGGCTCAGCCGGCGGCGCGCGAGCGCGCGCAAGAAGGCGGGCCGCTCTTCGATGGGACGCTTCCTTCTCATGCCAGCTTCCCCGTAGCGAGGTAGCGCTCGAAGAGCCGCTGCGCGCAGGCCTGCCCACATACCCAGAGCACGTCCGCGCCGAGATCGGTGAGTTCTTTCACGGATTCTTCATCGAATGGCAGGCACGCGAAGGCCTGTCCCTGGTCCGCGGTGGGGTCGAGGAAGATAAGGAACCAATGATTTGCCTCGCGCTTCACGCTCGCGCAGCGCATCCCGCCAGCGTGCGTTGCTTTGCACTGGTAGAGGTTGCCGTCACTCTCGCTCATGCTCCCGCTCCTTTCGCCTTTGTGCCGCACGCCGGGCACGGGCCTTCGAACTTCGGCCCGAGCTTGAGCGAGCGCTTCTGGTTCGGCTTCCACGTGATCTGTCCCATGGCGGAGAGGGCCTGCAGATGCTTGTGCGTGGTGGATATTGCCAGGCGCTGCGAGGTGGCGATCTCTCTCACCGTGGGCGCGTAGGTATGCAGCGAGAAGTAGTCCGCGATGAAGTCGAGGACCTTCTGGCGCTTCGGCGTCATGGCGAGGTGGCGCTTGAACACAACGCCTGCGCCGCGGACTCGCATGTCTCCGCTCATGCGGCCTCCACCAGCTGACTCTCTGCAGCAGTGAGGTGACGCCGGCGGACGTCGGTTGTGGTGAGCCGTGCATCGTCCATGTAGGTGACGAAGTCGGCTGGGACCTGCTTGCGCGGCGAGCCGTCGGCCGCGCGACAGTGATCGCAGTCCTCGAGGTGCTGGGACATCGCGTTGCCGCGGTAGCGACCGCTGACAAAGAGGCGCCTGCAACACCCGGTGCGCCAGATGGCTGCCATGCTCATTGCGCGCGCAGCCTCCGCGTCTCGAAGAAGTTAGCGAGATCGGTTTCCTGCGCGGAGATGAGCCGCGCGTAGCGCGAGGTGTAGTGGTCGTTCAGCTTGAATGGTTCCTCCGCGCGCTTCTCGACGTGGTAGTACCAGCGCAGGCGATGGAAGAGGGCGTCCACCGAATAGTGCGAGCGGCCGGCATCCTTCAGCTCGCGGCAGAACCGGACCAGGAGCCGATAGACCTCAGGATGGTCGGCGTTAAATTGTTCGAAGCGCACATCGATTGGGCGCGGGTCGAAAAGCGGCAGCGGGGCCGTGATGCTGTTCGGGCGGGTGCTCACGCTTCACCCCGAGAGCGCCGCTCGCGCTCAGGGTTGAGGCCGAAGCGGTGTAGCAGGACTTCCGGCACATAGTGGACGGTGTAGTTGCGCCTCGCCCAAGCGCGCAACTCCCGCGACTTCGTCCACAGCTCCTCCGGGATTCCCTGCGCGCGCACGAACTGCTCGAACGCGGTCACGGCCGGCAGATGGAGCGGTGCAGTCGCGAATAAGTTCCCGCGTTTCACCGGGCCGGCCTTCACGGAATCACCAGTTTGCCCTTCGCTGCCGCAACGACTAGCCCGCTGCCGAACACAGCGATGGCTAGCAGGATCACCGCATAGATGAGCATCTGAATGGCGCCTCGCGAGAGGATGGGACGTGGCTTACGTCGCGGGACCAGGTACAGCGGACGCCGGAACATCGGGACGCCGAACTCGTTGCGGAAGTCGCTATTTCGCATGGGGAACCTTCAGGGCACCGGCGACCTTAAGCACCGCCGCGCACAGCATCTTGGGATCGACCGCGCACCAGCTTGGTGGCGGGAAGGTCACGCCGATCTGTTTTTCTACCGCGTGAACGAAGCCATCATCGATGACAGTGAGCGACGGATCTTCGCGCAGGCCATCGGTGATCAGCGCGCTCAGCTCCCTGGCCTCGGCGGCGCGCCGAGCGTCGGCAACGATGGTTTCCCACTCCGGATGTCCTAAGAAATAGGCGTCATCCGCGAGGGCGAGAATGTGTTGAAAGAGTTGATGACCGGCGGGCTGCCGCCCATCGCTTGCAGAAGACGATGTCTGTATCTTGGGACCATGCTCGTGCACTAGCGCTACCTCTAGTGCCATCGAGCAATCTTGGTGGCGGCGGTTGGACTCGAACCAACGACCTAGGGATTATGAGACCCTCGCTCTAGCCACCTGAGCTACGCCGCCACTCTTCTTGTCGGGTGAAAACCCTCAAGGCTGGACGGCCCGACAAGCGAGCCGTGCGTGAGGTGGTCACGCATTCTCATTGTAAAAGTCCGCTTCGGACGCGGTCAAACCGAAGCAGCATTTACAATGCCCCCGACGATGAACCCGAAAGCCATTGCCACAGCCATCGCCATCATCCCTGCGCGGCTGGGTTCCACGCGCCTGGCCCGCAAAGCGCTGCGCGAGATCGCCGGGAAGCCCATGGTGGGCCACGTTTATGAGGCCGCGCGCCGTTGCGCCAGCCTTGCCGAGGTGATCGTGGCCACCGACTCCGACGAGATCCTGGCCGTTTGCAAGCAGCACGGATGGAACGCGCGCCTGACCTCGCCGGACTGCCGCAGCGGCACTGACCGGGTGCGTGAGGTCGCTCAGGCGGTGGCGGCTGATATCTATGTGAATGTGCAGGGGGACGAGCCGCTGGCGCGTCCCGAACACATCCAAGCGATGCTCGATCTGATGCGCGGACAGCAGGTCGAGGTCGCGACGGTGAAGACGCCGTGCCCGCAGCACGACGTTGCCAATCCCAATGCGGTGAAAGTCGTGACCGACCTCGCCGGCCGGGCGCTTTACTTTTCGCGCGCGACGATCCCATTCGACCGCGACGGCAGCGGAGATATCCGGTACTTCAAACACCTCGGCTTTTACGCCTATCGCAAACCGGCGCTGGACCGGTTCTGCACGCTGCCGGAATCCAACCTGGAGCGCGCCGAACGCCTCGAGCAGTTGCGCTTTCTCGATAACGGGATCGGGATATACGTGGCTGAGGTACCGTTCGACACCGTTGGAGTGGACACGGAAGAAGACCTCCAAAGGGTCGAAATGCTGCTCGCGCAGCGGTAACCGAGATACCCCCTCCCCCTCCTGGGCCGGTATATTGTTTTCAAAGAGTTACGAGCTGAGATCTCGGTTCGATCTCGGTTCGATCTCGGCTGTGCCGGCCTGTTAGACGGCACAAGTGCCGTCTCCTACCCGGCATTTTTGGCGTGGTTCTACAGGCGAATACTAAGCGAAAGTAAGTGGCGCTGTCAAGGGCTTCGTCAAGCTTTCTTTTCAGCCCAGGCTTCGGCGGCGGTGATCCGCTTGCCGACCGGCGGATGCGAGTGGAAGAGGACCTCGACCACACGCGAGGGATTGCGCTCCGACAGGTTCTGGCCGGCAAGCTTGTTCATCGCAGTGACGAACGGATCGACGGCGGGGATGTTCGCCCAGCAGTAGCGGTCGGCCTGGCGCTCGTTGAAGCGCGAGTAAGCGTTGAGCAGCGGCAACAACAGCAGCGAGAGCACGCTCGAGACCAGCAGCAGCAGTGGGATCCCGGCAAAGTCACCCAGGCTGCGCAGACCGAACCACTCGCGCTCGACGATCGCATAGCGCAGCACGCGGTCCGCCGCCCAGAATCCGAAGAGCGTGATGCCGGCCTGCACCAGGATGCTCTTGAAGATATGTTTGTGGACGTGGTGGCCGAGCTCATGCGCCAGCACCGCCTCGATCTCGTCGCCGGTGTAGTTCGAGAGCAGCGTGTCTGCCAGGATGATGCGCCGCGTTGCGCCCAGCCCAGTGAGTGCGGCGTTGGCTTTCTTGCTTTTTTCGGAGAGCTTCCACTCGTAGACGCCGCGCACGCGCGTGCCAGCGCGCTCGCTCAGCTTGACCAGCCGCTGCTTGAGCGCTTCGTCTTCCAACGGGATGAACTTGTAGAACAGCGGCAGCAGCAGCACGGGGGCAAGCTGCGCGAAGATGACGAAGAGTCCCATGACCACGACCCACGCGATGAGCCACCAGAAGTCGGGCGCGTACCGGATGGTGAAGTAGATGAGTTCGAGCACGACCGCGCCGAGCACCAGTCCGACCAGCCACTCCTTGACCTGGTCCCGCAGCCAACTGCCGAGTTTCTGGTTCGACAACTGATAGCGATGTTCCAGCCGGAAGGAGTAGAAGTCCAGCGGCAGGCCGATGAGCTGGCTGATGAGCGTGAGCATGGCGACGTAAGCGAGCAGGGCGAGGGCGTAGCGCTGTCCGGTGAGATCGAAAGACCAGTCGCGCAGGCGGTTGGTCCAGTGCAGGGCGAGCAGCAGCGCCAGGAAGGCCGCGCCAAGAGCAACGTCAGCGACGCTCAGCCAGCGGCGGATGCGGTTGTACTGCCGCGCCTGGGCGGTATCAGGCTGCGGCTCATGCAGGGGGAGAGCCATGTAAAGGGCATTGTAGATTGCAGAAGGCAGATCACAGAATGGCAAAGGC
>JALYLW010000161.1 GCA_030774055.1 Acidobacteriota bacterium | reverse complement strand
GTGGAGAGCTCCCCAAACGATCAAGCGCAAAACACACAGGCTCAAAGCAGCCCGGGTCGAGGCAGTGAAGCCCAGCGGCCACGCCTGATGTACGTAGTCACGTCGCCGCGCACCGTCAGTCCCTTGCGCGGACAGTTGCGTTACATGGCGGCGGCGGGCTTTGACGTTACCGTGGTCTCGGCGCCCGGCCGAGAGCTCGATGCTGCTGAGGAGCGCGATGGCCTTACCGCCATCCCCATCGCGATGGAACGTGACCTCTCGCCGGTAGCCGACTGGCGCGCCTTTCTCGCCCTGCGCAGGCTGATGAAGCAGCGCAAGCCGCACATCACCAACGTCAGTACGACTAAGGCCGGATTGCTTGGCGGCCTGGCGGCGCGCGCCACCGGAGTACCGGTGCGCGTTTACGTGCTGCGCGGCATCCGCTACGAGACGGCGACCGGCGTGCGCCGCTGGCTGATGCAATGCGCGGAGCGCATGGCATGCGCCTGCGCGAATCGCGCGCTGTGCGTGAGCGAATCGGTGCGCAAGCGGCTCGAGCTCCAGGGACTGCTCACTCCCGAGGGCTCCGCTGTGCTGGCCTCCGGCTCGAGCAACGGCGTGGAGGCGGAGCGCTTTTCGCCGACCGGCGATCGAGTGGCGCACGCGAAGCGGCTGCGGCACGAGCTCGACATCGCGGAAGATGCGCTCGTGGTCGGCTACGTCGGCAAATTGACCAGTGACAAAGGATTACCGGAGCTGGTGGCGGCGCACGACATCTTGAAGCGAGTAGTGACTGGCTCGCGGCTGCTAGTAATCGGCGGCACCGAGGACGGCGGCGGCCCGCTGCCGGCAGAGACACGCGAGCAACTCCAGTCTGACCGCACCATCGTGTGTACTGGCTTTGTCCCCGACGTCGCGCCTTATTACCACGTGATGGACGTGCTCGCGCTGCCCACGCACAGCGAAGGATTTCCCAATACCGTGCTCGAGGCCTACGCGGCCGGCAAGCCGGTGGTGGCGACCCGCGCCACCGGCGCCATCGATGCAGTGATGGATGAAGGCACCGGGATCCTCGTCCCCGTAGGGAATGTGGTGGAGTTGGCGGCGGCGCTCGAATCGCTGCTGAAGTCGCCGGTCACGCGCAACGAGATGGGCGACGCAGGACGTCGCTGGGTGCTGCGTGATTTTCGTCCGGTGCGTATCTGGCGCGAATTGGAAAAGGAATATCGGCGGCTGCTCGAAGCCCGCGGCTTGCCCTTGCCCGCGCGTCAGCCGGTAACCACCGGCTTCCTCGAGGCAGACTTTATTAAGGCAAAGCAGCAAGAGGCAGAGCGGTGATGGCACGCGCGCTCATCAGTGAATCGCACATCAGCCAACAGAAATGGGAGTCCCTGG
Source organism: Acidobacteriota bacterium (assembly GCA_030774055.1). Classification (NCBI taxonomy): domain Bacteria; kingdom Pseudomonadati; phylum Acidobacteriota; species Acidobacteriota bacterium. Next base: position 46,154 of record JALYLW010000161.1, on the reverse strand, counting down.
CTAACGCAGGTAGGCTTGCGGCGTGATATCGGGGAAGACGGAATCGCGCTGCTCGATCTCCTCCAGCTTGTGCAGACCTTCGGGCGAGACCTCACCGGAGGACTCGAAGCGCCGCCAGACCTCGAGCAACGCGCGGAACTGGTCGAGGTGAGTGTTGAACCGTTTTTCGGCGTAGTCGCGCGCGTGCTCGGTGGTGATGAGGAACTGCCAGTCCGAAGACTCCAGCAGCATCAGCTCGCGGCAGAGCTGGCTAGCGAGACGCTCTGCCTGTGGGCTGGCCTTCCATCTGCCCCCTTCCGCCATCTGGAGGACGGCTTCTTCCGCCGGGTAGATGTGTTTCCAGGTCCACTCTGTATCGGGATTAAGCCAGACTTCGTTGGTTCCGTTCTTTCCCCATGAGCCTTCGTCGAGGACGAGGTATCCGCTAGGTTTGTGTTGGTCCAAGTACTCGGAGCAAGTGACGAGCTTTACCGAACACTTTGGATCAGCGTATTGGAGAGCGATGTTCTTCAGCCAAGCCACTCCCTCGAACCACCAGTGCCCGAAGAGTTCGGCATCGAAGGGCGCGCACAGGATGGGTGGTGCATCGTGACCGGCTCCGTTTTTGGGGTCGGCGGCGAGCACATTGCAAGTGATGCCAACGAAATGTTCAGCGTGTGCGCGAGTCCGCTCCTCAGCCACGTTCGGGTAGTACGCGGTCTTGCCGCCCAGGTCTACGCGCGGGTGGGTGACTTGCCAGTAGCGGTGGCCGCCCGGCCAGCGTTTCTTGTGGAAGTCGAGGTAGACGGAGTCACCGGGATATCCGTGATCGCCGCTCCACACCTGGACGCCGGTCTTGGGGTCGCGAGCGAAGAATGAAACGTTCCCCCCGTCGCGACGCGGTCCCGCGTAATAAGGCCGGTAAAGCGATGGATGCTTGCCATCTACCTCTTCCTCGAGCGCGATCGGCACGTCGCCCGCCAGCAGCTGGTAAGGGCTGAAACGCACGTTGGTCTCGACCAAGTGCGTATCCACAAAGAAGAAGTCGATGCCATTCTCGGCCAGGATCTGCTCCACACCATCGCGGAGGAACGGGCGCTTCGGGCGCGAGGCGCCGTTGGTCGATACCGGGAAGTTCCACAGGCCTCCGGGACGGTAGCCACATTCGGGCAGCCACATGCCGCGCGGCTTGCGACCGAAGAAGCGTTCATGGGTAGCGATGCCCAAGCGAACCTGCGCACGGATGGACGCGTCGGTCCCGAGCAGCGGGAAGTATCCATGCGTCGCTCCACAGGTGATGATCTCGATGGCGCCGGAATCGTAGAACCGTTTGAAGCCGCCCACTATGTCGCGGTCGAGCTTTTCGAAATCCTGCAGCGCGCGTTCGAAAAACCTCTGCCAGAATCCAGCCACGCGCACAAAGTGATCCTCACCCTGAGCGCGGAAGTCTGCCTCGTCCTTGCGGGCAGCTTCGATCTTGCGCTGCACGTAGATCGGAAACTCGTCCTTGAACGTAGGGTGCGAGAGCTGTTCCAGCAGGATGGGTGAAAGATTAACGTTCGCCTTGAGCGAGACTCCTGCCTGCTCCAATTCGCTGAACACACGCAGCATCGGAAGATATGTTTCCGCCGCGGCTTCATGGAGCCAGTCGAGCCCGTGCGGCCACGTTCCGTGATGCACCACATAAGGCAGGTGGGAGTGCAGGACGAAAGTGACGTATCCGGTTGGTTGTGGGGAGGACTTCATAGGTAGGTTCGCCTGATGCAGACCTGAAGCTCGGCTGCCTGCTTCCCAACCTTTCGAGTTTACTACACGAAGCAGGTCGGCCGAGCCCGCTAGATGTGCTGGAGAGACAGGGAGGACGCGCAGAGATTACATTAGTGGATTCTTATGGGAGCGACAGGCGACAGATTCGAGCGTGTGGTGCAGATCATGGCACGGCTGCGGGGCCCGGGTGGATGTCCATGGGACCGCGAGCAGACCTTCGACACCATCAAGCCATTCACTTTGGAAGAGACCTACGAGGTGCTTGAGGCGATCGACGCTCGCGATTGGGAAGAGTTGCCCGGGGAGCTCGGGGACCTGCTGCTACAGGTTTTGTTCTACGCCCAGATGGCGAGTGAGGAGAAACGCTTTGCCATCGATGATGTGTTGGAACGACTGGCGAGCAAACTCGTGGGCAGACATCCACACGTGTTCGGAGACGCGAAGGCCGAGACCGCGAGCGATGTGTTGCGTAACTGGGAGGCGCTGAAATCCGAAGAGAAGAAGATGCGGGCGGTGGCCGGCGGTGGAAAACAGGTCGAGCACGACAAGCCAGTATCGGTGTTGGCGGGCATCTCGTCAGCCCTGCCGGCGTTGCTCGAGGCTTACAAGCTCAGTTCACGCGCCGCACACGTGGGCTTTGACTGGCCCGAGATCGGCGGGCTCTTCGACAAGCTGCGGGAAGAGACCGGCGAACTGAAGCGCGAGATCGCGCAGTTGCCGGAGGCGCCGATGCCTCAACTGCGGGGCGTGGCCGGCGCCGGGGCGACGCACCTTCCGGAGGCGCTGCGCGGGCGCCTCGAGGACGAGGTGGGCGACATGTTGTTCGTCCTCGTGAACATCGCGCGTTATCTCTCGCTCGATCCCGAGTCGGCGTTGCGCAAGACGAATCGTAAATTCAAGCGGCGCTTTCAATGGATGGAAGCAGAGTTGGGCAAGCACGGCCGGAGTGTGCAGGACGCTGCGGTGGACGAGATGGAAGCACTGTGGCAGAAGGCGAAGGAGCGCGAGCGATGACGGCCGAGGTCGACACCACCAATATTGTCATACGCAAGTGCACGACGGTAGCCGAGTTCCAGGATTGCGTCGGCCTGCAAAAGGAGGTGTGGAACTTTGCCGACGTGGATCTCATTCCTCTGCGGTTGTTCGTGGTGGCTGACAGGATCGGCGGCCAGATCATCGGCAGTTTCGACGGTGACGAGTTGGTCGGCTTTGCGCTCTCCATCCCCGGCAGTCGCGGTGGCCATCCCTATCTACACTCGCACATGCTCGCGGTCCGCGAGAGATACCGCAACGCCGGGCTGGGAAAGCAGATGAAGCTCTTGCAGCGGGAAGATGGGATCGCGCGCGGCTTCGAGCTGATCGAGTGGACGTTCGACCCGCTGGAGATCAAGAACTCGTTCCTCAACCTGGAACGACTGGGAGCGATCGCACGCCGCTACAACATCAATCAATACGGCATCTCGTCGTCGCCGCTGCAAGGTGGGCTGCCGACCGACCGCCTGGTCGCGGAGTGGTGGTTGCAGTCGCGACGGGTGAAGGTGCTGCTGGAAGGCGGTTCGCGGCCGAACGTTGCGGTCGAGAAAACGATCGCGGTCCCGGCGCAGATCTACCAATGGAAGGCGGACGAGAAGGAACGCGAAAAGGCGAGAGATATCCAGCTAGGTAACCGCGAAGAGTTCCTGCGAGCGTTCTCCGCGGGACTGACCGTGCTTGGTTATGAGCGCGACCAGGAAGGGAACGGGCGCTTTCTCTTAGGGCGGTGGGACGAGCGCTGGGGATACGCGACCGCCCCCGGTGAAGAGGAGCAGAGGGAAGAGAAGTGAAGGTCGAAACCATCACGCTGCGTGAGATCCGCATGCCGTTGGTCCATTTCTTCGAGACCAGCTTCGGGCGGACGACCGAGCGGAACATAGTGCTCGTGACGGTGCACTGCGAAGGTGTGAACGGCTGGGGTGAGTGTGTCGCCGGGGAGGACCCTTTCTACAGCGAAGAATCCTTCGAGACGGCGTGGCACACGATTGCCAAATACCTGGCGCCCGCGGTGGTGGGAAGAACACTCGAGCATGGCCGGGATGCAGCCCCAATGTTCGGACGGGTCCGAGGGCACCGCATGGCGAAAGCTGCGGTGGAGAACGCGCTCTGGGACGCGGAGGCGATGCAGCGCCAGGTACCGCTCTGGAAGCTGCTCGGCGGCAGGCGTTGCGAGATCGCTTGTGGGGTCTCGATCGGCATCCAGAACACGCTCGACCAGCTCTTGGAGAAGGTTGAGACCGAGCTGGCCGCCGGATACCGCCGCATCAAGATCAAGGTGAAGCCAGGCTGGGACGTGGAGGCGTTCGAGCGCATTCGCGCCCGTTGGCCGGAGATTGTGCTGAGCTGCGACGCCAATTCTGCCTACACGCTTGACGACCTACCACTGCTCCAGCAATTCGACCGTTACAACTTGCTGATGATCGAGCAGCCATTGTGGCATGACGATTTCTATTTTCATGCGCAGTTGCAGAAGCAGATCAAGACGAAGATCTGCCTGGACGAGGCGATCCGCAACGCTCGCGACGCGCAAGCGGCGATCGAACTGGGCGCTTGCAGGATCGTGAACATCAAGGTCGGCCGTGTGGGCGGCTTTACCGAGGCCATCGCCACGCATGACGTCTGCCGCGAACGCGGCGTGCCGGTCTGGTGCGGCGGGATGCTCGAATCGGGCATAGGACGGGCCCACAACATCGCGCTCTCCACCTTGGAGGGGTTCACGCTGCCTGGAGACGTGTCAGCCTCAAAGCGGTACTGGAAGGAAGACGTGATCGAGCCGGCCGTGGAGGTCAGTACCGACGGGTTCATTGCAGTGCAGGATGTCCCGGGAACGGGCTACAGCGTCCGTGAAGACGTGATCGAGAAGCTGACAGTGAAGAAGGAAACCATCCGGCGGGGAAACGCCGTCGCCGGCTAGCGCAGCTGCCGTCCACGCAGCGCGGAGCGCTCCGCCACTACCTCGTCTACTTTGCGTAGCAGTTCGACTCCCTGCGCGAGTGTGAGGTTCGACGGTACGGGACGGAAATCGCTGGCGGTCTCGTTCTCCTTGATCTTGATGGTCTTGAACAGCAGGGCCTTGCCGACAAAGTCGAGGTCCATGTGGGTTGTTTCCCAACGTCCCGGGCCGATCTTCGATTGCTCGATGATGAAGTGACCGCCCTTGTTCAGACGGCCGAGTATCCCCCAGCCAAAGGTGACGTCGTCGACAAGTTGCGCATCCATCTTCACCAGCCGTTCTTCCTTGGGGTCGATCCACATGCGTCCCTGCATGCCGCGATACACCATGGTTTCGCGCGCAGGCGGGTCGAAGTTGGGGTTGGGTCTGAATCGCAGGCGTACGACGGGAACGCCGCTCACGACATCGTTGCCGTCGAAATCGTAGAGAAACGCTTCGGACAGGGCCTTCACCATCAGACGCGTGCGGGCTTCATCCTTCTGCTGCTCCTCGCGGCGCTGTCTCTGTTCCTCGGGATCGTGCAGGATCTTCTCGAGTTTCTTCTCGTCGGCGGCGCGCTGCTCGGGAGTGGGCGGTTTGTCGTTTACCGAGACCAAGCGAGCGACCGTTCCCTCGTTGGTCTCGATCATCTGCTTCACCACCGTGCGTTCCGGTTTCTCGGAGCGCAGGCGGTACGTGTAGCGCGGGCCGCTGGTGCTGGCCCTGTCTTCATTCTGGATCACGCGACGAACAAGCTCGTTGGCAGCGCCGCTCTGCGCGCAGACGGGCCACGACAAAAGCAGCAACGTAGCGGAAATGAGCGAGGATCTCGAGTAAAAGCGGCGGTTCATGGGTACCTGCTGCTTGATTAGACGAACAGCGACTCTGTTCTGTTGCTCGTAGTACCGACGAGCCAGGGCGAGCGCAAGAAAGAAAGGCCCCGCTAAGCGGGACCGGGTGAAAGGAAGGAGGATGTATTAGGCAGTGTCGGCCCTGTCAGAAAAGGCAGTCCCATTGGTTTGATTCGCGCCCGTCAGACTGAAGCCGCTGTTCCCCTGGTTTTCGGCTCCAGCCAATCCGGCACGACAGTTCCGTCAGGGCCGACGCCTTGGTATAAGCAATGGCAGGGCCAAACCTCTGAGCGCCGATACTCCGGTGTTAGGCCGTCAATTAGCGTAGAATCAGTCACTTGTGGCATCCCATGGTAGGCCGTCATCTATATCCGTAATAGGAAACATGATGAGTGCAATATATACTCAACAGTTAGCATCTGAGTGCCACCACTATGCACCGTGGTTCTGATGAGCCTGCGCAAACCAACGCGAGGTCACGCGACTTCAGGATCCAAGCCGAACCTGCAAGAGCTGGATGAGCGGAGCGGCGGGCTCAAGCGCAGGGCGGGAAAACGCGATTGCCGCCCGCGATAAACGCGGGTATAGTGGCCGCAAGTTCCAGGAGATCAGTATATGTGGAAGTCTCGAGACGAGAAGCCGGTTGTACCGTCCGTGTCCCAGCCAGCGGCGGTGAACGTCACTGCGAGTGCAACGCCCAAGGAGGTTCGCCCCATGGAAATCCCTAAGACTGCTGACAACTATCGTGCTGACGTTGCGCATATTGGCAAGAGCGTTCTGATCAAAGGCGAACTCTCGGGGAGCGAGGATTTATACCTCGACGGCGAGGTTGAAGGGAACATCCTGCTGCGCGACCACAACCTGACCATCGGCCCCAACGGCCGCGTGCGCGCGAATATCCAGGCGAAGGACGTGGTCGTGCATGGCAAGGTGGACGGCAACGTGAGTGGCACCGACCGGGTGGAACTGAAACGTTCGGCTGTGCTCACCGGCGACATCGCGACGCTACGCATCGTGATTGAGGACGGCGCCTTCTTCAAGGGCGCGATCGACATCAAGAAGGAAGGCAAGGCCGAGGCAACGCGAGAGAAATCGATTGCGACACCGGCGTCTTACTCTTCGGGACCAGCACCTTCGGTGCCGTCGTACAATGCCTCATCGGCTTCGGGCAGTAATGTGGGCGGGCAGTCCACATTGCTCGACCAGAAGAAGGTCTAAAAGGTCTTAGCGTTCGGGCCGAATGGGGACCAACCTGAGTTTCTTCAAGAAGATCCTTGGCGATTCGGCGGCGGAAGCTGCCCAGGTTACGGGTGTCTCCGTGTCGCACGGACGAATGACCCGGAGATCAAGTGGGCTGCAAGAGTTCGTGCGCACGCTGGGAAAAGAAGAAGGCCTTCACATCCTGGACCTGGGACCGACTTCCCCGACGAATATTGCACGGCTCACCGAGCAAGGGCAGAAGGTCTATAACGAAGATCTCTTACTGGGATCGATGGATCCGGCCTTCCAGTTGACCGCCGAAGATGGCAGGCAAACCATCAGTCCTGACAAATTCCTGGCGGAGAACTTGCGCCATGAGCGGCACAGGTTCGATGCCGTTCTGTGCTGGGACGTTCCGGACTACCTCAACGAGGCGCTAGTGAAGCCGATGGTGGAGCGCCTGCACTACGTCACCAAGCCCGGCGGTGTGCTGCTGGCCTTCTTCCACACCCGCGACGCCGGCCCGGAGGCGCCCTATTATCGCTATCACATGGTGGGGAACGACACTCTGGAGCTGCAGAAGGGCCCGCGGTTTCGCCTGCAACGCATATTCAACAACCGCCACATCGAGAACCTGTTCAAGGACTTCTCGTCGCTGAAGTTCTTCCTTGCCAAAGACAACGTTCGCGAAGTACTGGTCGTTCGCTAGACGTTCCGCGGGGTGCGCCCGCGCGTGGTCTTTACCGCCCAAGCCGCCACGCGGCGATCGCTTAACAACACTAAAGCAGCTGAGCGCACCCAGTGTGGCGCCGCGGTGAGCCTGCGTAAGCGAGCGGCACCACGAAACGCTGGCAGTATCTCGCGCCGGTACCAAGCGGCATATTCCTCCGCGCTGGAGACCGCTGCCCTCGCTCCGCAACGAAGCGCGACGGCGATGCCATCCCCGGCGAATGGATCGATGAATCCCGCCGCGTCGCCGACGTTTAGAACGCCACCGTCACCGAGCGGAGAAGGGCTGCGGAAGATCAGTGGCGCGGTGGACACCGGCTCAGAGATCGCCTCCCAGTCACGACTGCGACGCCATAGCGCCGGGTGCCGGGAGAACACCTGATCCAACGTCCTAGCGATGTTGGCTTGGACCAGGGCGCAAACATTGACGGCATCCTTACCGATCGGCTGCACGCCGCAGTAGCCGCCCTCGAAGAAATAGAGGTCTACCGAGGGAGGGGGGAGTGCTTCACGGAAATGCGCTTTGATCCCAAGCCAGCGTGGAGCATCGGCTGGCAGGTCTCTGGACGGCAGATTCGACCAGCGACCAGAGGCGTTGATCACCGTTGCTGCCTGCCAGCGCTCTTTTCCGCTGCGGACCTCCAAAGCATCTCCAACCCGGATCTCGTCGGCTGCGGTTCCTTCTCTACCGTCACAACCTTCCTGCATTGCAACACGCCATAGAGCGGCGTCTAGGGTGTTGCGAGGCACGCTACGGGCTGGGGGGACGATCGGGGCGGCGAGCGTTTTGGCGTCAACAAACAAGCGGGAGCGACTGAGCACAGGCGCACCTGTCAGGACGCGCTCCTCTTCGGGGCCAAGAAGGTCGCGTAACAGGCCGGTCGCTTCCGGCGAGATGAACTCACCGCATACCTTGTGTCGCGGCAAGTGCCCGCGCTCCAACAACAACACGCGCTTTTCCGCACGCGCGGCGGTGATCGCCGCCGCGGTGCCGGCCGGTCCCCCGCCGATAACGATCAGATCGTAGGTCAGCATCGGCGCCCTTTGTCGGGAGCGGCTTTCCAGGCGATGGCGCCCATGCGAAAGAAGAATGTGTTGCGGATAGAACACTCGGTGGCGTGAGTGCGGCGGAGCATCTCGGCCAATTCTGAGGGAGTATAGGCGCGTCGGACCGAAACCGGCGCATCGTGACGTGTCAGACGGCTCCCGAACAGAGGCGAAGCGGCGTAAACCAGCGTGAGATGGAGCCGTGAGCGGCGCAAATCGTTCAGCAGCACCGCGTGCCGCGCAACGCGGAGGCCCTCTTCAACAAAAGCCACGATCTCACCGGGCTCGAGATGATGGAGAAAGAGAGAACAACTAACCAGGTCAAAGCTCCCGTCGGCGAATGGCACCTTTAGCGCGTCGGCCGCAACGGCGGGAAACTGCCGGCCCAGGTGAGTGGTTGCGCGGTCGAGCAGCGTGACGTCCAGTTCGACACCATCGCGGCGCAGGCGCGACTGAACGGCGTGGGGAACGTCACCGCTGGCGCCGGCGACATCAAGCAACGAAAGCTGAGTGAGGCAACATTCCCGAGCAACGCCGCGCACAAGACTGTAGAGCGTCTCGCTGCCACCGAAGCGGCGGTTGATGGCGCGCAGGTCGGCGAGGGAAGCCTCGATCTCGCTGGGGGTCCCAGCGTCGGTATCGAGCAGTTCGGGGACGACGCTGCGGCGCATAGGCGGCTAGACCGTTTCGAGCTCTTCTTCCAGCAGCTGTTTGTTGTACAGCTCGGTGTAGTACCCGTTGCGAGCGATGAGCTCATCGTGGGTACCGACTTCGACGATGCGACCACTGTGAAGTACAGCAATACGGTCAGCATTACGGACGGTCGAGACGCGATGCGAGATGAAGATCGTGGTGCGGCCGGTCATGACCTCGCGCAGATGATCAAGGATCTTCTCCTCGGTGTAGGTGTCCACGCTCGAAAGCGCATCATCGAGGATGAGAATCCGTGGATCGCGGATGATGGCACGGGCGATGGCGGTGCGCTGCTTCTGGCCACCCGAAAGCGTGATGCCGCGTTCGCCCACGACCGTCTCATACTGCTTGGGGAACTCTTCGATGTCAGGCGCGATGCTGGCACCAGCAGCTGCGCGGCGAACATCCTCAAGGGCAGCGCTGTCGGTACCGAAGGCAATGTTCTCGCGGATGGTATCGGAGAACAGAAATGTCTCCTGCGGAACAAATCCGATGTTCTTGCGCAGGTGAGCAAGCGGATACTCGCTGACCGGACGGCCGTCGATCAGCACGCTGGGATGGCCATTCGCGGGCGCGTCGTGAATGCGGGGGATCAGGCTGACGAGCGTGGTCTTACCGGAGCCCGTCGGGCCGACGATAGCCAGGCTCGACCCCGACGGGATGCGAAGGTTGATGTCCTTGAGCACTGGGACGCCGCCGTAGGAGACGCTCAAGCCGCGAAACTCGATCTCCCCGACGATCGGACTGGGCACCAGATCTGCACTCGAGTCGCGGATCTCCGGCTGTTCAACCAGTATCTCGTTGATGCGACCCAGAGAGGCGGTGCCGCGCTGGAAGATGTTGATCACCCATCCCAATGCGATGACCGGCCAGGTAAGCATGGCCATGTAGAGGTTGAAGGCGACGAAACCGCCAACCGTCATGTGATGCAAGAGGACTTCTCGGCCACCCAGCCAGAGGACAAGGATCTGTCCCAGCCCGGGCAGCAGCTCCAAGGTCGGCCACAGCATTCCCATCAGCCGCACCAGGTTCAGGCTGCGCGCGATGTACTCCTTATTCGCAGTCTCGAATGCCCGTATCTCCGGTTCCTCCTGCGCATACGCCTTGATCAGGCGCGCACCGGAGAAGTTCTCCTGCACTTGCGCGGAGATATCCGAAAACATTGCCTGGATGCGTTCGAAACGCTCGTGGATCTTACGGCCGAAATATTGCAGCAGCACCGAGACGATCGGCAGCGGGAGAAACGCCCACAGCGTGAGCCTCGGGCTGTAGTGCAACATGAAGAACAAAGCCGCAAGTGTGAAAACGATAGTGTTGGCGGAGTACATGATCGCCGGGCCCAGGAGCATCCGGACGGCGTTCAGGTCGTTGGTCGCGCGCGCCATGATGTCGCCGGTGCGGTTCCGCTGGTAGTAGCTGTAGCTCAGGCTTTCCAGGTGACGAAACAGGTCATTGCGCAGGTCGTACTCGATATCGCGCGAGACTCCGATAAGGATCTTACGTGTCAGGTACTGGAATATGCCTTTGGCCAGCATGATGGCCACGATCAGCTCGGAGAATATGGCGAGGTTGTGACGAGTGACGCCGACTCTAAGCGCGTCGATGGCGGTGCCGATGACCTGAGGAAATAGGACCGCGATACCGTTGTTTGCCAACACGCAGAGACCGCCCCAGATCAGCGGCCAGCGGTATTTCCAGAGATACGGCGCGAGTGGCTTGAGGCGGTTGGGCATGCGGAACTATGTAACAGATGAATGATAGCAGCGAGGCGATGCGGGAAATCCAGGGCCGAAAGCTTTTATGTAGGCACTTTAAGGATGAGGTAGCCGCCGATCATGCCAAAGATGAGATCGGGAGCCCAAGCGGCGAGTGCCGCAGGAAGTTGATGGACGTTGCCCATGGCTTCGAACAAACCGTTGGTCATCCAGTAGATGATGGCGATGCCGATGGCGACGGCGACGCCCGCGAGCGCGCCTCGCCGTCCTACGGTCAGCGCAAAGGGAACCGCAAGTACAGCCATCACAAGAGTGATGAGAGGGAAAGCAAACTTGCGGTGGAGCTGCACGCGCAGGCGTCCAACGTCGAAGCCGCTTTGTTGCAAGTCGTGGATATATTGGCGCAGCTCGGCGTAATCCATCTCCTGGGACTGCTTCACTTCCTTCTTAAAGTAGCTGGGCCGCTCGGAGACCTCGGGGAGCGTGGTGGCGTCAAACTGCTCGAAGCGTGCAATGGCTGCGCCGCGCAGGTCGCGTCGCCAACCCTGCTCGAAGACCCAGCGCCCAAGGTCCTCTTCCCAGTGCGCGCGCGCCGCGAAGATGCGTTCGGTGATGGCGAATGTCTTGGGGTCGAATCTGAAGATCGAGATGTTTCCAAAGCGGTTCTGGTCGGGATCGTAGAACTCGTAGTAGTAGATCGTGGAGTGCTGTCCGAATATCCATTTACGATCCGGGCGCAAATAGGTTTCGGGCGGCCTGCCCTTGATCGTGCTCCAGAGCTGGTCTTGCCGCTTGTTGGTATGGGGGAGGTAAAAGTGGTCGAAGAAAAACAGCGCCACCGAAAGTCCAGCCGCGACGATCATTACCGGAAGGATCAGGCGATAGACGCTAATCCCAGTAGCCTTCATGGCGGTGATCTCGTTCTGCTTTTGTAAGAGACCAAAAGTGACCAGGACACCAAGCAGGACTGACATCGGCATCATCAGGTAGAGCATCGAGGGAACGACGTTGAGCAAATACTCGCCCACCGTTATGAGTGGAACCTTGTTCTTCACCACGTCACCGAGGATCTCAAAAAAGGTGAACACGAGCGTTAGCGTTACGAAAGCCGCCAGGATGAGGCCGGTATAGCTGGAAAAGTCGCGCAGGATGTAATCGTCGAGGATTTGTGGGAAGCGGCCCCCAAAGATCCCGCGACCGCGCCGCGCCACGACGGACTCGCTCTTCGCTGCTTTGCGGCGGTCCCACCACCGCTTTACGCCACCAAAAGAGATGCCCAAGTTACCGATCTCGATCGGCATCTTGTCCACGCGCCATAACAAGGCGGCGCCAGTCGCGGCGAAAAGCAGGTTTGCCATCCATGCGCCGACGATGGGAGGGATCTTCCCCTGGCGCGCCATCTCCACGCCCGCTAGGGAGATGAAGTAATAGAGGAAGACCAGCATGATGGTGAGCACGAATCCAGTGGAACGCCCTCCCTTCTTCGACGAAAGACCCAGCGGGATCCCGACGAGCGCGAGGACGAGGCAAGCGGTGGGCAATGCCAGCCGGCGATGGAACTCGGTCAGGTACCAACGGTACTTGGGCAGGCGGGAGAGCCGCAGCAACTCGCTGGTCGAGATCTCAGATAGCGACTGGCGTTGCTGCTGCTGGGCTGTATCTTGCGGGACGTCGATCGGGATATCAGTCTCTTCGAACGTGGTGATGGTGTATTTGCCGGGTTCTCGCGGATTGGTCTCGTGCTGCGAGCCGTTCGTCAGGTGCAGGCGGATCTTGTTCTCGCCCTCAGGCAGCGCGATGCCTTCGTCTGCCAGCGTGATCTTGGGTGCGCCCGGCGTGCTGATGTCTGCGAGGAAGATGCCGTGCCAGATCGCGGCGCGGTCGGCCGCGCTCGAGTCCTGAACATAGAGGACGTAATTCTTGAAGTCCTCATAAAAGACTCGTGGCTGCACCTCGAAAGACGCCTGCGCAGTCTTCAATCGGCTCTGCAGCGCAGCCAGGGATGCCGCGGATCTGGGCATGATGAGCGTCTGGTTGACCAGTGCGATCAGCCAGGCAGAGGCGGCAAAGATCGCGACGGTCTTAACGAACAGGCCAACCCCAAGGCCCGACGCGCGCATGGCGGTGACTTCGCTATCAGCCGCCAGCCGGCTCAGCCCGATGAGGATACCGACGAGCACGCCCATTGGGATGGTGACGGTGAGCGCGGAGGGTAAAGCGAGAAAGAAGATCTCCGCTACGCTCGGCAGGGGTGCGCTGTTGCGCACGACCAGCTCGAGGATGCGGCTCACGTCGCGCATGAACACTACGAAAGTGAACAGGGCGGTGCCGATGGCGGCATGCGCCAGCACTTCTTTCAGGATGTAGCGAGTGAATATCCGCACGGCACAAGTATAGAGGCGAGCGACTTGAATCTTGCAACCGCAAGGCTACACTGTGTTGCCCCATGCCCACTATCCGCGTCGTCTTTTTGTGGCACATGCATCAGCCTTATTACAAGGACTTGGTGAGCGGTGAGTACCGCCTGCCTTGGGTGCGGCTGCACGCGCTCAAGGATTACTACGGTATGGTGAAACTGCTGGACGAGTTTCCTGACGTACACCAGACGTTCAACCTCGTTCCAGCGCTGATCACCCAGATCCAGGACTATGTCCTGGGAACGGCGCGCGACCCGTATTTCGACGTTGCGGCCAGGCCGGCAACGACCCTGACTTCGGAAGAGAAACGGTTCGCGCTGACCTACCTGTTTCAGGCAAATGAAACGAACCTCATAGGACGTTATCCGCGCTTCCGTGAGCTCTGGGAGAAATTCAAGAATGCCGGGGAAGATGCGGTGCGCGCCGAGAAGTATTTCACCTCCTCCGACTTTACTGACCTGCAAGTCCTCTCACAACTGGCGTGGTTCGATGAATTCTTTCTTGAGGAGCCGGAGGCAGCGGCGCTGGTCAAGAAGGGTTCAGATTTCTCAGAAGATGATCAGCGGTACGCCAGCATAAAGCAACGCGCGTTGATGGGACGCGTTTTGCCGGTGTACGCGGCTGCAGCCCAGCGGTCTGGGATCGAGATCTCGACCTCACCCTTCTATCACCCGATCTTGCCGCTCGTTTGCGATACCGACATGGGTCGAGTCTCGGCGCCTGGGCTGCCGCTCCCCAGCCGCCGCTTCCGGCATCCCGAAGATGCGCGCGACCAGTTGCTGCGTGGTCTGGAACTGCATGAGAAGACGTTCGGCGTGCGTCCGGTGGGAGCGTGGCCCTCCGAGGGCAGCGTCTCGGACGAGGTGATGCGTATTGGCCACGAGGTTGGACTGCGATGGATGGCGTCCGACGAGGGCGTGTTGGGCCGCTCACAAGGGGTTGACTTTACCCGTGGCTCCGACGGGAGGATGTCACCGGAGGCCGCGGCAAAGCTTTATACGTTGTGGCGCTTCGAGCAGGCTGGCACGGAGATGCGCCTGGTGTTTCGCGATCACGCTCTCAGCGACCTGATCGGCTTTGTCTATTCAAAAATGCCCGCCAAGGAAGCTGCCAACCACTTCATTCAAGGCATTAAGAATGCTGCGCAACCGGTTGTGGCGAACGGTAAGGATGCGATCGTGTCGATCATCCTCGATGGGGAAAACGCGTGGGAATACTATCCCGAATCAGGGCGCGACTTCCTCCGCTACGTCTATGAGCAGCTCACGCGCGACCCGCAGCTACAAGCGGTGACCATCTCCGAGGCGCTGGCGAGGCAGCAGGATACGGAGACGCTCCATTCCCTGGTGCCAGGATCATGGATCAATGCCAACTTCAACGTCTGGATCGGTGCACCCGAAGACAACCGAGCCTGGGACTACTTGGCTGCTGCTCGCGACCGATTCGCTGAACTGGAGGGAACAGTCTCCGCGGCGCAGCGTGTGTTGGCATACGAGGAGCTGCTGATCGCAGAGGGAAGCGATTGGAACTGGTGGTATGGTCCCGAACACCACTCCGCGAACGACCGCGATTTCGACGAGCTTTATCGCAAGCATTTGTCGAACGTGTACCACGCCCTGGGGCAGGCGCCGCCTGGTTACTTGGCGCAGCCGATCGCGCACCTTGAGGGACGTGCGTACTTCGTGCCCCAGACGGCATACATCCATCCGGAGATCGATGGCGAGCCGGGACGATACTTCGACTGGATCGGCGCGGCGATGTACACCGCGGACCGGCGCTCTGCCGCGATGCACGGAAAACAGTTTGTGCTCGACACCATCTACGCCGGCATCGATGAAGCAAACTTCTATGGCCGCGTAGACTTCGTCGGCGCTCCACCCCAGCAATCTGTCGCGATAAAATTGCACTTCTCGACTGTGACCCAGGGCCGGACAACGATGTTTTTGATTACCTTGAGCCTCGATGCTGGCCTGGTCCGTGGTTGGAGGCTAGCGAGGCTCTCCGAGGATGAAGAGGAGATCGAGCTGCGTGCTGATGCCGCGCCTGGCTTCCACGCGGCGGTTCGTAAGATGCTGGAATTCAAGCTGCCATTGGAGGTACTGGGTGTGCAGAAGGAAAGCCGCATCCGTTTTCGTTGCACCCTCTGGCGCAATAACCTGCCGGTAGATGCGTTGCCGGCGGAAGGTGAGATCGAGATTGCCGTTTTGAGCGAAGCAGAGTTGAGTAGCCGAGCATAGGAGAGGCGAGCGCCCGCCCAGAGCCCGCCCCCGTTGCTGCTACTTTCCGCTGGCGCCAGTATTGAATTGCATTGGGCGGCTGAGCTCCATGGTGATCACGGTGCCGGGGCGAAGCTCGGCCGAGTGCTTGCGCCATAGCCAATGACCCGCCGCGGCTGCGCCGCCGATCACCGCGCCGATGAGCGCGCCCTTTCCGCCTCCGACCGCCGCACCGACGCCCGCTCCGGCGCCAGCTCCCACTCCCGCGACGAGCAGGTCGCGCTTGTCGTGGCCGCTACCTTTGATCTCACCTTCATCGTCCACACGCGTGTGCGTGTCTTTCGCGGTGTCAACAACGGCAGCGTTGAGGGTGTACTTCTCGCCCGTGGGCATGATGAGCAGGTCAGGATTGATGCCGATGGTGGGTACTCCCTTGAGGCGACGCGGTTCGGTAATGCGCGACACGTGGCCCTGGATCGTGGCGCCGACTGGAACAACTTCCTTGCCATCAAGCATGACAGGTTCGACAACGCGACCGGCGAAGGCATCACCGACCTTGGTCGTGGAAGTCGAGATCGCTGTCTCGAGCTTCATTTTGATGCCGGTTCCGGCCGGCACAGCCAAGTCGTCAGCCGCGAAAGCGGTGACGGCGAGCAAAGCAATGAAGAGCAGTAGCGCGAGCGAACGTTTCATCGTGCCTCCAGAAGACTTATTTCGCATTTTCAAGCGCCGCGACCACCTCTTCGACCGGAGCGCGGTCGAACTGGGTGGTCCCAATATGAAGAAAGCGAATGTACCCACTCGCATCGACCACGAAGGTTGAAGGATGTGCGAGGTTGATGCCGTCGAGTCCGACACGCTGGTAAACGCCGTATTGTTTGGTGACGTTGCGGTCTTCGTCCAGCAGAAAAGGGAAACTGATGGGATGCTCGGCGAGGTACTTCTCCGGCTTGAACATGCCGCCGCGTTTCTGTCCGGCCACAAACAGGAGCGAACCCACCTTCGCGATCCGATCTTTGAGGGGCTCGAACTGAGCCATGCGCTTCACGCAGGTCGGTCACCATGTGCCACGCAGGAACTCGATGATGGCCGGCCCCTTGCGCAAGGAATCGCTCAAGGAGACAACGTCAGCACTGTTCGCGGCGGCGAGCGCGAGATCCGGGGCAATGTCGCCGACTTTTAGTGTGGGGAGCTCCATCGGTCCCAACTGTAAAACACCCATGAAACACGGACAATAACCGAAGAAACACGGGAATCGAGGAAGGCAACAGCCTGCGGAAGAAACGCCAGCTTTTCTGCAGGCGGCGCGTCTGGCGAGCACTTCGTTTATTCTGGTCGGCGGCCTGCGGTCATGGAAGACGCTGATGAAGAGAACGTTCCGGTTATGGCGCACGCGGTTGTTCTTCCTTCTCGCCGTGGTGGGGCCCGGGTTCATTACTGCCAACGTCGATAACGACGCCGGCGGCATATTCACCTATTCCTTCGCCGGCGCGCGCTTTGGGTACAGCCTTCTCTGGACCGTGATCCCCATGACCATCGCCTTGGTGGTGGTGCAGGAGATGTCGGCACGCATGGGAGTGGTGACCGGCAAGGGCCTGAGCGACCTGATCCGCGAGGAATTCGGCTTCCGCGTGACGTTCTTCATGATGATCGCGCTGGTCTTGACGAACCTTGCGAATGTGGTCGCCGAGTTCGCCGGCGTGGCGAGCAGCCTGGAACTCTTCGGCGTGAGCAAGTACGTGAGCGTGCCCATCGCCGCCGCGGCAGTCTGGCTCATCGTGGTGAAGGGTGATTACAAGACGGTGGAAAAGGTCTTCCTCGTCGCCTCGCTCTTCTACATCGCGTACATCATCGCGGGCGTGCTCGCCGGACCGGACTGGCGCGAAGCGGTTAAAGCGACTCTCCAGCCGCCACCGCGGCATTTGCTGACGAACCCGAGTTACGTCTACATGATGGTCGGCATCGTCGGCGCAACTATCGCGCCATGGATGCAGTTTTATCTACAGGCATCCGTGGTGGAGAAAGGGACGACCGTGCGGCAGTATCGCGCCGCACGGCTCGATGTGTTGTTCGGCTCGATCTTTACCGACGTGGTGGCGTGGTTCATCATCGTGGCGTGCGCGGCGACGCTCTTTACTCGTGGCGCCCGCGATATTGGCAGCGCTTCCGACGCGGCCCAGGCACTTCGTCCCCTGGCGGGCGATTGGGCGTATCTCCTGTTCGCTGCCGGACTACTCAACGCCTCGATCTTCGCGGCATCCATCCTCCCACTTTCGACCGCATACACCGTGTGCGAGGGCCTCGGTTTTGAATCTGGCGTGGACAAGAAGTTTCGCGAAGCGCCGGTCTTTTACTGGCTCTACACTTTCTTGATCGCCGCGGGTGCGGGCGTCATTCTGATTCCACGATTCCCGCTGTTAAAGATCACGGTACTGTCGCAGGTCTTGAACGGCATCCTGTTGCCCTTCGTGCTGGTCTTCATGTTGTTGCTCATCAATAAGGACTCCCTGATGGGCAAGTTCGTAAACTCGCGCACCTACAACGCGATCGCCATCGCGACCACGGTGATCATGGTTGTGCTCTCAGCGACGCTCTTGTGGATGGGATTCGAGTAGCTCAGAGCAGCTTGCCGGAAGCGAGATCACTTACCAGTCCGACGTCGGCCTCGAGGAAGTCATACGCGGGCAGTTCGCTGCGTTCGACCCAGCGGACATCCTTGAAGATCCGGTTCTCTATGTCTCCGGCATACTCCCGGATCACGAAAAAGCGAAGTTCGATCGCACCCCCATTGCGGTAAGTGTGCTTGATACGTGCGACCTCGTCGCCGATCTTCGCTTCGATGCCGAGCTCTTCCTCCAACTCACGCCGTAGCGCGTCGGTGGGTTGCTCGCCGTGCTCGATCTTGCCGCCGGGGAACTCCCATTTGAGTGGCATAGGCTGGTGCTTGGTGCGCTGGCAGATCAGCAGCTTGCCCTCGCGCACGATAAGACCAGCCGCGACTTGCTTCATCCCGCCACCTCTTGGCTGACGGCGGACCGCTCCGGATCGACGCAGCTGGTGAAGGTGAAAGCGAAGGCCGCGACGCCTGGTTCGGTGAAATGCAGCTCCAGAGTATGCGTGCCGAAATCGTGATTGTCGACCAGTCGATACATGCGCGCGTTCTGCACGTCGACGAAGCTTCCCCCCTCGCGCAGCCGGACATCCTCCGTCCGGTTCTCAGCGGTGAGAGGCTTCCCATCCTGACGGAGCTCAAGCGCAATCGGCTTGCCGCTGGTTGACGCCATCACCAGATTCACGCCGGCGGCGGAGTACCTGAGCGCGATCTTTCCCGGCGCGGTATCGAGCGCGGCGAACTCGCGCGTCGAGGCCCAGCGACCTTCGAGGTAGAAGGCGCCTTCGGTAGACGGGCCGTCAAACGAATAATCCGAGACTTGATCCTCGACAAAGCCGGTCTTGTTGCCGATGCGTCCACGGGCATTGCCGAGGTACAGTTCGGCGGTGGGCGGATAGCAGACAGCTCCCGGCATGTCGCTCTCGCGCACCGGCGACATGATCGCCGGCAGCTGGGCGTCAGGGACGATCTCGCGGACCAGCTCCTGGATCGCTTGCTCCGTCTCCGCGTAGGCGCCCTCTCCGAAGTGTGCCCAGCGCAAGTAGCCTTCCTGGTCGATCAGGTATTGTGCGGGCCAATACCGGTTGGCGAAGGTCTTCCACAGTTCGTAGTTGCTGTCGATGACTACGGGATACGTGAGCCCGAACTCGCGCACGCCGCGCTCCACGTTAGGTTCGTACTGGGCGAACGTGAACTCGGGCGTATGCACGCCGATCACAACCAGGCCATGATCCTTGTAACGGTCGTGCCAAGCCTGCACGTAGGGAAGAGTGCGGAGACAATTCACGCATGTGTAATCCCAGAAATCGATGAAGATGACCTTGCCACGCAGCTGGCGGATGGAAAGCGGCGACGAGTTGAGCCAGATGCGTCCGATCTCCGGCGCGCGAACGGTGCCTTTCTCAACCTTCATGCGGAAATGTTCTCGAGGTATCGTCCCACGAGGGCAGCGCAGTGCTCGACCAGGCGGCGATCCTCGGCGGTGAATGCGGCGGGAGTGTGGCTGTCGATATCGAGCTCTCCGACGACCCTATCGTTCACGCGTACCGGGGCTACGATCTCCGACTTGGTCGCTACCGAACAGGCGAGATAGCGGGGGTCGGAGGTCACGTCGTCGACCACAATGGTCTCGCCGGTGGCCGCTGCCGCGCCACAAATGCCCTGGTCGAGTGGGATGCGCGTGTGGGGTGTCGGCGCGCCTATATAGGGGCCGAGCACGAGAACGTCTTTCTCATCCGGCAGCTTGCCGGTCTCGATCATGTAGAAGCCAACCCAGTCGTAGTGCGGCAGCCGTTCTTTGAGGCGGCCGACGATGAGGGTCATCAACTCCTCGACGGAAAGCGAAGAAGCGGCGAGTTGGTCGAGCTCGCGACCAATGTCATGGGTAGCGACAGGCATGACAACTATTTAATCACAGGCTCAGTAGCGGGCTGGATGCGGCGGAGTCCACGCGCAGCCGCCGGCATGGTCTCCGGGTGGATCGCTGCAGCGAGCGCGTGAAGGCCGCCCACCAGGGTTGAGGCGGGCGTGTTCAGCAACTCATCGGCAATGCAATAGATACTGCTCGAGCGCGCGGCAGGAAGTTCGGTCCAGTCTCGCTCGCGCACGATCTTCTCGAGGGGAACGCGGTCGCCGGCGCCACACCACGCCGCGACAATGACATCTGGCTGCAGCGCAGCCACCGCGGCGGCGTCCGTGCAAGCGCCGGGCGTACCGAGGAACTCGCCTCCGGCCGCTGCGACCAGCTCCGCAACCCACGGCTGGGAATGGATGATGGGCTTTCCCCACTCCTCGCAAAACACTCGGCGCCGTGGGAGATCCCGCGTACGATCGCAGACAGCTTCGATATCGCGACGCATGCGCGCGATGAGCGCATCGCCTCGCTCGGCGACCTGCAAGATCCCGGCGATGGCAGCAATGTCGGCATAGACGTCGGCGAGCGTCCGCGGCGCCAGCCCAAGAAAGCGCGCGCCGGCTTTCAATATTTCAGCGACGGCCTCGGCCTGATACGGAACGGAGGCGATCACCAGATCCGGTCTGGCGGCAAGGATCTGCGCCGAGTCTGCCGTCCAGGAATCGGCGATGATCGTGCGTCCGGTGCGAACTTCGGGAACGACATCGGCGCACCACTTCGTGCAGGCGACCAGGCGGTCGAGCAGGCCGAGGTCCGCGAGGGTGACCGTGGCGCTGGGCTGCAGCGCGACCAGGCGTCGAGGGCTGTAGTCCGCGGACATTACGATTAGGATACCAGCCCATGTATTCGCCGCAGCTGATCGACCATTTCGAACATCCACGCCATGTGGGCGAGCTCGCCGCTCCGGACGCCGCGGCCGAGGTCGAAAACCCGGCATGCGGTGACGTGATCGCACTACAGCTGAAGATCGCAGGTGGACGGATCGCAGAAGCGCGCTATCGGGCAAAGGGTTGCGTAGCGGCGATCGGGTGCGGATCGGCGCTGGCCGAATCGATCATCGGGAGAACAGTCAATGAGGCGCAGAGTTTATCGCGCGAAGAAATCGTTGCGGCAGTCGGCGGGCTACCGCCTGCGAGCGAGCACGCCAGCCACCTCGCCATCGATGCGCTGCGAGCTGCGTTCATGAATCTTGCTCGGAAATAGCAAGGCCCTCCTTGCGGAGGGCCTTGCCTTTCTGGCGCGAAGGGAGAGAGTCTTCGTTACCAGATCTTGAGCGAGATCTTGTCTACCCACTCGGAGTAGTCAGTCATCGCACTGTTGCCGTCGAGTTGCACAGCAACGTTCAGCTCAGGTGTGGTCTTTGGACGGGGGACTTGATAGCGGTCGACATAACTCTTCTTCCCGTCCAAAGTCACCGCGATGTAGTGCATTTTCCCATTTACGCGTTCGAATTCCCAAGTCAAGTGATGCCAGGCGTACGCGGTTGGCACCGCACACGGAATCCCAGTAGGTATCCAGTGCTGATTGTAATCCCAAATGTCCCACTGCTTTGAGCCCTTCAGATTGCACTGTGTGCCGAACACGTACCCAGTGGTAACCATCACAGATCCCAGCAGCGGTACCACTGACCGCGCCGACGAAGTGACGGGGCCGTTCGGTCCGAGGAAGATACGGCGCAAGGAAGATTCGGCCAATTAGGTGAATGGCCTAGTGCTTCTGAGGTTCGTTACTTAGGGGATTGCGGGGGAACTAAGCTGCGCGCGGATATCGAGGGACGCGCGCGGAGGCAAGGAACTAAGTGTGTTACAGCGTGGGGTGGTAGATGGGCCACCCACGCATCCGCGCGAGCTCTGCCAGGTCGGGATTGTGGGCGATGACGAAGGGGTGGGTCGCCGATTCCAGCATGGCCAGGTCATGGATGCTGTTGCCGAAGGCGAGCTCTACGGGCCGTTGCGCGTGCTCCTTCAGGGCGGTGGCTTTGCCCGGGCCGGTAGGAACACGCAGGAGCCGGCCGGTGATCAAGCCATCCTCGACTTCGGTGGCGGCAGCGAGCACGTGATCGGCTGCGAATCCGAAAGGTGCGGCCTCAACCTCGATGAGCCACTGATTGCTGGAAGAGACTGCCCAGAGCTCACAGCCGAGCTCGCGCAGCCGGCTCGTCAGCTGCAGCATCTCGGGAAATATGCGCGCTTCGACCTTCTCGCGAAAGAATGCGCGCGCAGCATCGGTGACCACTTCCATGCGCATGCCGCGGCAGATCTGCACCATCTCGCCGCACATGGTCTGTTCATCCACGCGGCCTGCCAGGTAATCCTGATAGCGTGGCCGCGCCCAGGCATCGGTCGCAGCGTCGACCAACCCATGGTCGAGCAGCCAGTAAAAGAACTCCATACCGCTATCGGCGTCCCAGAGCGTGCCGTCACAGTCGAACGCGGCAGTCTTGGGCGCGAGTGCCAAAATCGAGTCGATGAAAAGCGAAGGTTCGTCGGTCATCCGCGAGTCAGGTCCTGATATTGCTCGGGAGTGTCCACATTGCGGACCACGTTCGCGTCCGACACGTGCACATAGACGACCTTCGCTTGGTGCGCATGCTCCACGTCGCGGGCGTTCGAGTGTAGGGGCGCCCGCAGGCACGCCTCCATCAGTTCGCGGCCGGCGATGATGGGATGACCATGCTTGCCTTCATGCTCCGGGATGACTGCCCATTGGCCGTCTTCGACGACGCGCAGGAATTCTAGCTTCAGGTGGGCCACGGTCTTGGAGTGCGCTGGCGGTCGATCGACTAGCGCGATGATCGCAGCGTCGCGGCCGCGATTCAGCACCTCGTGCAGACCGACTTGCAGCGAGCTGAACTGTCCGTGTTCCGGATGGTGATTCTCAATGAGCTTTGCTCCGAGCGCATTCACGACTGGGGCGAGAGTGTTTCCGTTCTGGCCGGTCACTACGAGTACCAGTTCGACGTGGGGACTGAGCATCTGTATCGCGCCGGAGAGGAACGTGCCGCCGTCCCAGGGGAGCAGGGCCTTGTCGCGTCCCATACGTGACGACTCGCCCGCAGCGAGGATTATCCCGGCGAAGCTGGGTGAGCGGGTCACAGGACGAGACCGGTCGGCTCTTCGTAGTAACGCATGCGTGGGACTGAGGGCGCAGCGTGACGGCGTACGGCGATCATCTCGGCGACGATGGCGACGGCGATCTCCTGGGGTGTGATAGCTCCGATCGCAAGGCCGACCGGAGCAGCCACGCGGAGCAGCCGCTCGTGCGAGATGCCAGCCTTCTCCAACTCTTTGTAGATCGCGATGACCTTTCGTTTGGATCCGATCATCCCAAGGTAGCGGCTCGGTTGCTCAACCGCCCAGCGCAAAATACGCATGTCGTCGCGGTGGCCGCGGGTGACGATGACCATGTAGGAGCCCTCGCTCGGCGCGAGCTGGGAGATCACGTGGTCGAAGTCGTCCGCGTAGACGTCGCGCGCCTCGGGAAAACGTTCGCGGCTGGCATAGCTCTCGCGATCGTCGATCACGGTGACGTCGAAAGAGGCGATGCGGGCGACTTTATACAGGCTGTGCGCAACATGGCCGGCGCCGAAGATATACAGGTGCGGAGTGGGCGCTATCGGCTCGACGAAGACCTCGAGGGTGCCTCCGCATACCAGGCCGGTATCGTACTTCGGGTCGTTGTTCAGGTCGAAGTGCAACGTACGCGGCTTCTCGGAAGCCATTACTTCCTTCGCCGCCTGCCAGACCTCGGCTTCCACGCAACCGCCGCCGATGGTGCCCACGATCGTGCCGTCGTCGCGAACCAGCATCTTCGCCGTCTCGAACGACGGGATGGAGCCCCGCACGTTGACGATGGTCGCCAATGCACCCTTGCGGCCTTCTCGGCGCAACTGCACGATCTCTTCGTAGACGTCCACGTGCTCATTCTACCGCCACGTGCGTGATAATCTCGTCGGTTTCAAGGATGGTGGGCGATGAAGGCTGTTCGTTTCCACGAGTTCGGTGGGCCGGAGGTCCTGAAGTACGAGGACGTGCCCGATCCGGAGATCCGCAAAGACCAGGTATTGATAAAGGTGAAGGCGTGCGCTCTGAACCACCTCGATCTCTGGATCCGCAAGGGCCTCTCCGGCGTGAAGCTACCTCATATCAATGGTTCCGACGTCTCGGGTGACATCGTCGAAGTCGGAGAGTGCATCACTGACCTAAAGGTGGGCGAGCGGGTCCTGCTTGCGCCCATGGTCTTCTGCGGCCATTGTCAGGCGTGCCTCTCGGGCCAGCAGAACTTTTGCCGCGAGTTCTCCGTGCTCGGCTACAGGAATGACGGTGGGAATTGCGAGTTCATCGCCGCCCAACGAGTCAATGTTGTCCCCATCCCGGGCGAGCTGACGTATGACGAGGCAGCATCGGTGCCGCTCGTCTTCCTGACAGCCTGGCACATGCTGGTGGGACGTGCACACATCCATCCGGGGCAGGTCATACTCGTGCTGGGCGCCGGCTCAGGTATCGGGACGGCTGCCATCCAGATCGGGAAGCTGTTCGACTGCAAAGTCATCACCACCGCGGGCGATGAATCGAAGATGGAGCAGGGGCGTGAGCTCGGCGCCGACTACACCATCAACCACTATCAACAGAAGATCTCGGACGAAGTGAAAAAGATCACCAGCAATGCCGGCGTAGATGTCGTGTTCGAGCACGTAGGCAAGGCGACCTGGGACGAGAGCGTGAAGTCCCTGAAGCCCGGTGGCACACTGGTGACGTGTGGCGCGACCACCGGGCCGGACGTGGGCCTCGAGCTGCGCTTTCTATATTCCAAGCAACTCAACCTGCTCGGCTCGTATATGGGGAACATGGGCGAACTGCTCGAGGTCTTAAAGTTCATCTTTAACGGCACGCTGAAGCCGGCAGTAGACAAGACCTTTCCGCTACGCGAGGCGCGCGCTGCACACGAGCGCCTGGAAAAGCGCGAACAGTTCGGGAAAGTCGTACTAAATCCGTAGCGAAGGATAATGTCAGGCATCTAGAATAGAGACATGGCCAAGACCACCATACCGCCGGCCGAAGTGCCCGAGACGGGCGACCAGCGATTTCTGAACACCGTGGGCGACCCACAGGACCTGCGGCAGATGGTGCGCGCGACCTTTGGTGGCGACGCGGACCAGGAAGGCGTGATCCTCACCACGCTCGACAAGGCGGTCAACTGGGTGCGCAAGAGCTCCATCTGGCCGATGACGTTCGGTTTGGCATGCTGTGCCATCGAGATGATGGCCATGGGCGCGTCGCGTTTTGACATCGCGCGCTTTGGGGCTGAGGTCTTTCGTCCTTCGCCGCGGCAGGCCGACCTGATGATCATCGCCGGTCGTGTCTCGCAGAAGATGGCTCCCGTGATCAAACAGCTCTACGAACAGATGCCGGAACCCAAGTGGGTGATCTCCATGGGCGCCTGCGCGACCTCGGGCGGCGTGTTCAACAACTACGCCCTGGTCCAGGGCGTGAACCAGGTGATACCGGTAGACGTCTATGTCCCCGGATGCCCTCCGCGTCCGGAGCAGCTGATCTACGCCATCACGCTGTTGCAGGAGAAGATCGCGCAAGAGCGCGGTTCCTTCAAGCGGGCTTTGAACCTCGAGTAAGCTAACCGCGAGTAACCCTTACAAGCAAAGGAGAAGTAAGCGGACGAGGTGTCCGCGGCTACGCGGCATGGAGAAAAAGGGAACCATCGTTGCGCACGCGGCGTGCCGCGTCGACCTCGCGGGCGGCACCTTGGACATCTGGCCGTTGTACCTGTTCCATCCCGGAGCCGTCACGGTGAATTTCGCCGTGAACATCCTCACCCGCTGTCGCATTGCGCCGCTGCCCGGCAAGAGGATCCACCTGAAGTCAATCGACACGAAGCGCGAAGAAACTTTCGTCGACGTTGCCGCCTTGTGCCGTACAAAGAGTTACAAGCATCCGTTGGCCGCGTATCTGGTGCGGTTCTTCCAGCCGGAGGGTGGTCTTGAGATCGAGACGAACTCGGAGTCGCCCGCCGGCGCTGGCATCGCAGGTTCGTCGGCCCTGATGGTCGCCACGACGGCGGCGCTGGCCCGCTGGACCGGACGCAAGCTCTCGCGCGAAGAGATCCGAACGATCGCGCAGAACGTGGAAGCCCAACTCATCCAGGTGCCGACTGGTTGTCAGGATTACTATCCAGCGCTTTACGGTGGAGTGAATGCTATCCAGCTAGAACCCGATGGGATCCACCGCGTGGCGATTTCCGTGCCCCCGAATGAGATCGAGTCACGTTTCGTGCTGGCCTACACCGGGGCGCCGCGGCGATCGGGAATCAACAATTGGGAAGTCTTCCAGGCGCACATCAACGGTGACCGGCGAGTGGTGCGTAACTTCGATGAGATAGGAAAGATCGCGCGCGGCATGCATCAGGCATTGGCACGCGGGGCCTGGCACGAGGTAGCCAGTCTGTTGCGCGCGGAGTGGAAGCTGCGCCGAACCAATGCGCCGGGGATCACTACGCCATTGATCGACAGGCTGATCGCCGCCGCTACTAAGAACGGCGCGCTGGCAGCGAAGGTCTGCGGCGCAGGCGGCGGTGGTTGCGTCGTATTCTTCGCTCCACCAGAGAAGAGAGAGCAGGTTGCCGAGGCACTGCGCCGCTCCGGTGGCCAAGTACTGCCGTTTAAGGTGGCACGGAACGGCGTGAGCGTGATGGGCGCGCGCAACTGAATGTCGAGGCTGTTCATTGCGCGTGACGAGAGACTGCGCTCGAGCTGGCGCTTCGTGCTTGGCGTGCTTGGCGTAATAGTCGCGGAGTACAGCAGTCGCTTCGTGGCCAGCTCTATTGCCGGCGGCGGTGCGCCGGCGATGTTCGTTTTCATCCAGGAGCCCCTGTCGCTGGGGCTCACGCTGTTGATCTTCAGTGGGCTGCTCGTCGTAGCCGATCGCGTGAATGAGGATCGACTCACTGCCCAAGGACTGCCACGCTCCGGCCCCTGGCTTCGGCAAGGGCTCGACGGCGTCTTACTAGGCGCCGGAATGGTCACGGCCTGCGTCCTCACGGTCCGTCTCCTAGGAAGCGTCAGCTTCACCGTAGAGATATCGGGACGAAGTGTCCCGGCGCTCGCGCTGGTCTGCGGGCTGCTGCTGGTGGCTGCGATGAAGGAGGAAGTGGTATTCCGAGGTTACCCCTTCCAAAGGCTGGTGGAGGCTGGCGGGCCGCGATGGGGGCCGGTGCTTGGGATCACGGTGCTGTCCGTCTTATTCGGGCTGGTGCACTGGGGCAATCCGAGCCGCACAATATTTTCCACGGCCAACACGGTGCTGATCGGGGTGGTGCTCGCAGTCGCATATCTGCGGACACGGGCGCTTTGGCTTCCGATCGGCATACATTTCGGTTGGAACTTCATGTTGGGAGCGGTCTTCGGGCTGCCGGTGAGTGGGTTGAACGCTTTTGCTGTGTTCGTGCACGGGCGTGCTATTGGGCCTCTATGGCTTACCGGTGGCGATTACGGGATCGAGGCTAGCGCAGTGGCTACCGTAGTCGTTCTGCTCTCGCTGCCTGCCATCTTTTCCCTCTACCGGCCACCCACGGCCGGGCTGGAAGTCATCAACGATCAGTCGAGGAAACCGGTACTTCGCGTGGACGTAGGTGGCGCTGGCGGCACCCAATCCTAAGCAGCTGGATCGGTAGAGTTCGGCTTGCAAATCGCTGCTCGAAGGCGAATGATACGCACAGGAACCCGTCATGAGGCGCATACCTTCAGTCCTCCTCGCCCTCTCCGCCCTGCTGCTTGCCCCGCAGTTGTTTGCGGATGGCAACGACACCGCTGCCAAGCCCACGCCGACCGCTCCGATCACGATAGATACGCGTTACAGCATCGTGCGAATGCTCAACGCGGAACGCGTCTTCGTGAAGAAACCGTTTCCGCAAGGGGAGAAGGGACTCGCGATCCGTGACGGTCAAGTCACGCCGGATGATCGTACGCTGATCTCGCTGGTGGCGAACAAAGGGCCGGCCGCGCGTCCCGGCGAGCGGGCGCAGATCACGAACATCGAATTCCGCGACAACAAGATCATCTTCGAGATCAATGGTGGACCGAAGAAGAAGGCGAAATGGTATCAGCGCATCTCGATCGCAGGCTCGGCGGGTGAGACGCCCATCGCTCCCGGACCGAACCCGAATGCTAAAGGTTCCTTCGTTGCGCTAACGTTCGATAAATACGTGCCGAACCTGACGGTCGAACAGGTCAAGCAGATGTTGTTGCCGGTGTTTGATTTCGGTGCGGGCAAGTCGGCGACCGGCCAGTTCGAGCAGAGCCTGCCTCCGAAGGTCCGTAGCGCGGTGAAAAACCACGAGGCGCTGGTGGGGATGAATCGGGAACTGGTCGTCACCGCGATCGGGCGTCCCAGTCAAAAAATACGCGAGAAGGATGGCGAGATCGAGTACGAAGAGTGGCTCTACGGCACGCCGCCGGCTGACATGCAGTTTATTCGCTTCATCGGCGACGAAGTCACGCAGATCAAGATCATGAAGCAGGATGGTACCAAGATCGTGCGCACCGAGCGCGAGGTGGACTTCCCGAATGCGGGAGCGAGCGCGGTGGCGCAGCGCGCCCCGGCGCCAAAGCCGGCGAGCGCCGAACAACGCCCGTCGTTGCGCCCCGCAGGGGAAGCACCGACGGAAGGGGATTCCGTGATCCGGCCACAAACACCGCCCGTCATGACTCCGGACAACGGCGGGCCCCGCATGCCAGACGGCAGCAGCGTGCCAGATAATCCCGGCAGCCCCCCGCGTTAGGCTTGGTTTTGCCGAAGCCTTTCGCCCCCGTTACACTGATAGCGTGAAGATCGCGCTTGGGCAGATCAACACAACGGTCGGTGATTTTCGCGGCAATGCGGAGAAGATCATCGAATACTCTCGGCGCGCCGCTGCTGACGGCGCGGGATTGATTCTCTTTCCAGAACTCTCTATCTGTGGCTACCCACCCCGCGATCTGCTAGAAAAGCCAGCCTTCCTACAAAGAAATGGTGAGAGTGCCGCGAAGATCGCAGCCGCAACCCGCGGAATCGCCGTGATCTGTGGAGCGGTCACGCCCGCGCGCCAGGAGGCCGGCAAACGAGTGATGAACTCGGCCTTATTGTTGCGCGACGGAAAGGTCGACTTCGTCCAGTCAAAGATGTTACTTCCTACCTATGACGTCTTCGATGAGTTGAGACATTTTGCACCTGCCGAAAAGCAAGAGCTGTTGCCATTCTGCGGCAAGCAGATGGCGCTTACCGTTTGCGAAGACGCGTGGAATGACAAGCATTTCTGGCCGCACCGGCTGTACCGTGTCGACCCCGTCGAGCAACTGGTGAAGGCAGGCGGGAACTTCGTGCTCAATATCTCCGCTTCTCCCTGGCACACGGGAAAGCGCGAGACCCGCTGTCGCATGCTCAGGGCGATCGCCACGGAATATCACACGCCGGTCGCACTCGTGAACCAGGTTGGAGGCAATGACAGCCTGGTGTTCGATGGATCTTCGGTCGTTATAGCGCCCGATGGAAGCATCGTGGCACAGGCGAAGTCGTTCGAAGAGGACCTGGTGTACTTCGATCCGGATGTGTTGACCGGTGAAGTGCATGCGCAGGTGACTGGCCGAGAGGCCAGCGCCTATGCCGCGCTGGTGATGGGAACGCGGGACTATGTACGGAAATGCGGGTTCAGGCAGGTGTTGGTCGGGTTGAGTGGGGGCATCGATTCGGCACTGGTGGCATGCATCGCCGCGGATGCACTCGGCCCGGAGCACGTTATGGGGATAGGGATGCCGACGAGGTTTTCGTCCTCGGGAAGCATCGAGGACGCTCGTTCCCTGGCTCGCAACCTGGGCATCGGGTTTGAGGTCATCCCGATCGAAGAGATCTATGAAGCGTATCTTGCGGCACTCAAACCTGCTTTCCAGGGATGTAAGGAAGACGTGACGGAAGAGAATATCCAATCCCGCGTCCGCGGCGCCACCTTGATGGCGCTTTCGAACAAGCGAGGCGCGCTCGTGCTCAGCACGGGGAACAAATCGGAGCTCGCGGTCGGATACTGCACGCTTTATGGCGACATGGTAGGCGGGCTTGCCGTCATTTCCGATGTGCCGAAGACGATGGTCTACCGCTTGTCGAATTGGGTGAATCGGGAACGAGAGCGCATCCCGAAGGCGACCATTGAGAAGCCGCCATCCGCCGAACTGCGTCCCGGCCAGAAAGACACGGACACCTTGCCGACATACGACACCCTGGATGCGATCCTCGAAGACTACGTCGAGGATTACAAGTCCGCGGAAGAGATCGCGAAGGCACGGAAGTTTGATCTCGTTCTGGTGAAGACCATCATCGTAATGATCGAGCGATCGGAATACAAGCGACAACAGGCAGCGCCGGGCTTGAAGATCACGGAAAAGGCATTTGGCACCGGTCGGCGTTTCCCCATTGCCCAGAAATTCGACGGCTGACTGTTAGCCAGGTAGCCTAGATGGCTTCTGAGGAGATCCTTTGAAGAGTTTCATCGTCTTGATCGCTTTGAGCGCCTTGGGTTTTTCTCAACCAGGTGCGGCACAGAGAAAACCTGCATCCAAGGGGACCGCCACCACCGTGAAGTCCGGCACCGCGGCTCCGGCGGCGCTGCCCGCGAGAGAAACCGTGGACTCTTTCATCAGGCACTACTTCGGCTATAACCCATCGTTCAGCTGGAAGATCGATTCGATCCAGGCATCGGAAGCGCCCGGCCTAGCTGCGGTGATGATGACCTATAGCGCTGGCGATCAGCCGCAGCGCATGCGCTTCTACGTTACCGCAGACGGTGAGCACGCCATCTTCGGCGATGCTGTCCCTTTCGGAGCGGACCCTTTCATTGACGAGCGCCGCACGCTCGAGCAGAAGGCGAATGGCGCCGCGGAAGGGGCAGCAAAGCCGGCTGTGCTCATCGTCGAGTTCAGCGATCTTCAATGTCCGCACTGTAAGGTGGCGTTTCCCACTTTGCAGCAACTAGGGAAGGAAGAGCCGCAAGCCAAGATCATCTTCCAGCATTTCCCGCTGCCGATGCATGACTGGGCACAGAAGGCGGCTCAGTATGCGGTCTGCGTTGGGCAGAAGAGCGATGATGCTTTCTGGAGGTTTGCCGAGGCCGTCTTCGACGCGCAAAGCACCATCACTGGGTCGACTGCCGACACTAAGCTGACGGAATTGGCGACCACCGCGGGAGCGGATGGGAAGGCGACGGCGGCTTGCGCCGCATTACCCGCAACAGCCCAGGCGGTGAAGCGTTCGTTCGATCTGGGTCGAGAGCTGAAAGTAGACGCCACGCCGACGGTGTTCATCAACGGACGCCGGATCTCCTCGATCAGCGCGCTACCTTATGAGGAGTTGAAAGCGATGGTGGAGTTCGAGATCAAGATGGCGCACGAAAGCGGCAAGTGATCAGCCGATGCCGGCCTCGCGCAGCCGTGCCGCCGCTGTCTCACTCGTTACCGGGGTGAAGTAAACCTCTTTGAAACTGTAGGACTTTGCCTTGCGCGCCAGGATAGGCAGGATCTCGATGTGCCAGTGGTAGTCCTCATCGATGGTCCGCCAATATTCCAGCACGTCGGATTTATGCAGGGTGTTAGGGGTGGTGTGCAGCACGAGGTGGAAATCCTCCGTCACAGTACGGATGCGCCGCAGCGTCCTTTTCAGCAGCGAAGCGAGGTCACGCAGGTTGTGGTGGCGCGTCAGCACGCCTTGCTCAAAGGCAGCTTGATGCGAGCGCGGCATGAGCCAGATCTCGTAAGGAACGCGCGGCGCATACGGGCACGAAGCCACGTAGTCGCCGACGGATTCCACCAGTCGGACTGCTTGCCGCTCCTCTTGCGCCAAGATGTCACAGAAAACGCAGCGCTCTTTCTGCGCGTGATACTCGCGGCCCGAACGTAGCTCGTAGAGCACCCGGCGAGGAACAAAGGTGGTCGCAGTCAGCTGCGAGGTGGGATGCTCGTATTCCTGACCGGCAACCGCACCGTGATTCTTGAAGACAGTGATGTACTTGAAGCGGCGGTCCTTCTTGAGATCCTGGATGCGTTGCGCCGCCAGCGAGAGAAAGTTCTCGACCTCAGCTTCGGGCGCGTCCCATATCTGACGGTCATGGCGCGGATTCTCGACGAGCACCTCGTGTGCGCCGACGGCCCGCATGCGGTCATAGAGCCCATCGCCGCGGCGGGCGGGGTCGCCTTCGATGCGATATACCGGTTGCGGATGCACTACCGCCCGTGACCCCCACGGGAATCCCTCTGCGGAACCGGCCGAGGCGATGACCTGTTGGGCATTCGGCTCGCCGGGGCAGTAAGGACAACCTTCGGGCCGCGAACGTTCAAGCGGCTCGTCGCCGGTGATGACCCAAGAACGCGTGATGGGATCTTTGCGTAGTTCCATGTGCGAGAGTAAAAACGCCGTCCTAGGAAACCACCTTGCGCGGCCCGCGTCAAACCCGTCGAAATCCACAGCAAGAGGCTGTGCGCCCAATTACTATAATCCGCAGCACGCAAGGGGCAATCGCGCGCATGACCGAATCCTCCACGCCATTGATGCGGCAGTACGCCGCCATCAAGAAGGAACACCCGACAGCGTTGCTGTTCTTTCGCCTGGGCGATTTCTACGAGTTGTTTTTCGACGACGCTGTCGTCGCCGCTCGCGAATTGCAGATCACGCTCACGTCGCGGAATAAAGAAAAGGGGCAGGCCGTCCCGATGTGCGGCGTGCCCTATCACTCGGCCGAGGGTTATCTCTCGAAGTTGCTGCGGAAGGGCTTCAAGGTCGCTATCTGCGAACAGATGGAAGACCCCAAAAAATCCAAGACGCTGGTGCGCCGCGAGGTGACTCGCGTGCTTACGCCGGGGACCGCGGTAGATTCCGGTTTGGCATCGGAGGAAAACAACTTTCTGGCCGCGTACGCGAGCGTAGCCGACGGCTTCGGGTTCGCGGCACTTGACCTCTCGACCGGAGAATTCCGAGCGACCGAGTTCCGGGGAGAGGACGCCCAGCGGCGTGTGCTCGACGAACTGCAACAACTGAGACCTCGCGAGGTATTGTTTGGCTCATCGATGCCGCTGTTCGATCGGCAAGAGCGGCGCGACGGCAGCACCGGATTCACCGAGACTCCTCTAGACGACTGGATCTTCGCCCCTGATTACGCCATTCCGCAGGTCGAGAACCACTTTGGGGTGCTTTCCCTAGAGGGCTTTGGTCTTGCCGGACGGCCGGCAGCCGCCGCGTCGGCCGGGGCCATCCTGCATTACGTTCGCTCCACACAACGGGGCTCGCTTGCGCACGTTGACCGCATTGGCTACTACGAGCGGCAGAACTGTCTCGTACTCGATGCCGTCACGGTGCGCAATCTGGAACTGATTGAGCCGCTGTTCGCCAGCTCCGGTAGCGAGGTCACGCTCTATCGCGCGCTCGATGAAACGGCTACCCCAATGGGAAAGCGCCTCCTAAGGGCGTGGCTGCTTCGTCCCTCTCTCGATCGGGCGGAGATCGACGGTCGCCTTGACGTGGTCGAGGCGGTGACTGCCGAAGTGATGGGCCGTGAAGAGCTGCGGCGTTCGCTCGACGGCATCCTAGACCTGGAACGATTACTCAGCCGCGTGACACTAGAGACGGCGAATCCGCGCGACCTACTGGCATTCGCGGTCTCAGCAGCGAAGATCCCTGGTGTAAGAGCGTGCGTCGCCCGCTTCAAGGCAAAGCGTCTAGGCGAGCTCCACCGCTTGCTCGATGAGCTCGGGGACATTCGCGAGCTCATCGAGAAGGCGCTGGTAGATGAGCCCCCGCTCAGTTTTGCTGACGGCGGGGTTATCAGAAGCGGCATGGACCGCGAGCTCGACGAGCTGCGCGACATCAGCCGCAACAGCAAGCAGTACTTGGCACGGATCGAGGAGCGCGAGCGAAAACGCACGGGGATAGGATCCCTGAAGATCAAATTCAACAGTGTCTTCGGCTACTACATTGAGATATCGAAAGCAAACCTGCACCTCGCACCGACGGACTACGAGCGCAAGCAGACTCTTGTCAACGCCGAACGTTTCACCACGCCCGAGCTGAAGCAATACGAGACGAAGATCCTCGAGGCACAGGAGAAGATCGTCGAGATCGAGCGGCGCCTCTTCACTGAACTGCGTGCCGCGATCGCGGCGGAGGCTAAGCGCATTCGGCAGACCGCGTTGGCGCTGGCGGAAATCGACGTGCTCGCCTGCTTTGCGCATCTTGCCGCCACCCGTGATTACTGCCGGCCCAAGCTCGATGACTCTGGCGACCTGGAGATCATCGAAGGTCGCCATCCAGTGGTCGAGCGACAAGAACTGATGCAGATTGCCGATCGCTTCGTCCCTAACGATCTTTACCTCAACAGCGGCGCACAGACGATCGTGGTATTGACCGGGCCCAACATGGGCGGGAAGTCGACGTATCTGCGGCAAGCGGCGCTGATCGTGATCATGGCGCAGATGGGCAGCTTTGTGCCGGCGCGTGCGGTGCGGTTGACGGCCGTCGATCGTGTGTTCACCCGCATCGGCGCGAGTGACAATCTTGCACGCGGGCGCTCCACGTTCATGGTCGAGATGACGGAGACGGCAGCGATCCTCAACACCGCAACGCCGAAGTCGCTCCTCCTACTCGACGAGATGGGACGCGGCACTGCCACCTATGATGGCCTGGCATTAGCCTGGGCGGCGATTGAATACCTGCATGCGCGAACCCGAGCGAAGGCGCTGTTCGCGACGCACTATCACGAACTGACCGAACTTGCCGCTGACCTGCCGGGAGTGAAGAACTATCACGTCTCAGTCAAGGAGTCCGCCGGCGGCATTGTGTTCCTGCGCAAAGTCGAGCCAGGCGCAGCGGACCGCAGCTACGGCATCGAGGTGGCGAAATTGGCTGGGCTGCCGCCGGAGGTGATCAGTCGTGCGCGTGAAGTGCTCCTGCGGCACGAGAGCGCCGAGCAGCGCGTGTCCGAGGAACTTACCCATGGAAGTCCGACAGCGAGTTCCGGCGCAGCGCAGCTGACGATCTTTACGCCGCTATCGCAGAAGATCGTGGACGCGCTGAGAGAGACCGACATCGAACGCCTCACGCCGCTCGAGGCCCTCAACCTACTCAACGAACTCAAGAAACAGGTCGACTGAGCTGATGCCTGACATCCGTCGTGCCGCTGGACAGTTGCTCATCATGGGATTTGACGGCAGTTCAGTCGGACCCTCCCTCCGCAGGATCCTGGCGGAGACAAGACCTGGCGGCGTGATCCTGTTCGCACGCAACCTGGAAACCGCGCGGCAGACGCACCAGCTGCTGCGCAGCTGCCGCCAGGACATCGGGAGTCCCGCGTTCCTTTGCGTGGACATGGAGGGCGGCACGGTCGATCGATTGAAGAGCGTTGTCTGTCCCGTGCCCGCCGCCGACGACGTGTTTGCGAGCGCCGACCGAGGAATGTTTCGCGCTCATGGGCGGATAATCGGCGAAGAGTGTCGGGCCTTGGGCTTCAATACAGACTTCGCGCCGGTGCTGGATCTGGCATTCGAGGCGTCCCGTGCCGTGCTTGGATCGCGTGCAGTCTCCGCGGATCCAAAGAAAGTAGCGATCTATGCTGGCGACTTCCTGCGCGGTCTTAGGGACGCGCGCGTCCTCGGTTGCGGCAAGCACTTTCCGGGGCTGGGCGAAGCAACTCTGGATACCCATCATGAATTACCGTCAGTCGCGAAGCCGTGGAAGGAGCTATGGAAGGGGGACCTCGCGCCGTATCGGGCGCTGCGGGCACAGCTTCCGTTCGTGATGGTTGGGCACGCGGCTTATCCGGAGGTTGGCGGTGACCGGGCGCCTGCCTCACTCTCCCCGAAGTGGATGGGAGAAGTCCTGCGAGAAAAGATCGGCTACCGCGGCTTGGCGATCTCCGACGACCTCGAGATGGGTGGTGTACTGGCTGCTGCATCGATTGAGGACGCAGCCGTTCAGACGTTGCGTGCCGGCGCCGACCTCTATCTTGTCTGCCACGATGAGGCGCACGTCACGGGTACCTACGAGGCAGTCGTAAGGGAGGCCGAGCGCGACCGCAAGTTCGCGCTCCTCATCGAGGGACGCGCGCGCCGCGTGTTCGCGTATAAGAAAAGGGTGGCAGCCTGGCTAAGGCAGTCGCCGGCGCCAACAATGAGGACGGTGGAACGACTGCGCACCGGAGTGAAGAAGTTCGAGGACGCGCTGCATCGGCGGCTGGCATTCTGATGATAGTGGCCGGGGTGATGAGCGGAACTTCCGCCGACGGCATCGACGTCGCCATCGTTCGTTTGCTTGGGCATGGACTGGCGACGCGGGTGAAGCTCTTAGGGCACACCCACGTGGAGTATCCGCCCGCGGTGCGGGCGGTCGTGCTCGCGGCGATGAACGCTTCGATGGCGAACGTGGCCGACTTGGCACGGTTGAACTTCACCCTCGGCGAGCTCTATGCCGAAGCCGTGATCGAGGCGCGGCACAAGGTAGGGGTAAAGGTGGATCTTGTCGGCTGCCACGGGCAGACGATCTATCACCAAGGCGTGTCGGCGCCGTACCTCGGTGGCCCAATCGCCTGCACCTGGCAGACCGGAGAGGGCGCCATCATAGCCGTCCGGACAGGTGCGCCGGTCGTCTCGGACTTTCGCCCGGCCGACATGGCCGCGGGTGGCAAGGGAGCACCGCTGGTCCCATTTCTCGACTACCTCCTCTACCGTCATCGCAAGCGGAACCGCATTGCGCAGAATATCGGTGGGATCGCGAACCTTACTGTCATCCCTGCGGACGCGAAGCCGCAACAAATCGTCGCCTTCGATACTGGTCCGGGAAACATGGTCATCGACGCTTGCATGCAGCACCTTTTTGGCCAGCAGTTCGACCGAAATGGCGAGCTCGCAGCGACCGGAAAGCCCCTGCCGAGGGCACTGACAGAGGCGCTTCACGATCCCTACTTCCGAATGCGGCCCCCGAAAACCGCGGGCAGGGAGGAGTTTGGCCGGGGATTCGTTCGCGTCTTCCTGCGGCATTGCGGTCGCGCGCGCAAGGAAGACATGATTGCGACCGCCACAGCGTTGACGGCGGTGTCCATCGCCGAGAGTGTGCGCCGGTTCGCGTTGTCACGTTTTGGACCTGGCCCAGTGGAGATGATCGCCTCAGGCGGTGGGACGAAGAACCGCACGCTGATACGAATGCTGGGCGATCAGCTCACTCCGATCGGAGTCACCCTGCGGACCATCGACGAGCTCGGCCTTCCCTCAGATGCGAAAGAGGCGGTCGCCTTTGCAGTCTTGGCATATCAGACCTGGCATCGCGAACCATCGAACATGCAGTCCGCGACGGGAGCCAAGCGTCCCGCTATCTTGGGGAAGATCTCGTATGCGTAGGCTGCTGCCGCTATTGCTGCTTTTGCCGCTGCTTGCTTGCACCGCCAAACCTGAGCGGCAGACCCTGGTAATGATCATCGAGGCGAGTCCAGCGAACCTGGATCCGCGCATCGGCACCGACGCTGCCTCGGAGCGCATTGGCTCCCTGATCTTCGATTCGCTGGTGCAACGCGACGAGCACTTCAACCTCCGACCGGCCCTGGCGGAGCGGTGGGAGATCCCTGACCCAAGAACGTACATCTTCCATCTGCGTGGCGGGGTGCGCTTTCACGACGGTCGGCCGCTTACGTCGCGGGACGTGAAGTGGACCTTCGACTCGCTGCTGAAAGGCACGGTGATCAGCGCGCGAGCCGGAGCCTATCGGCTAGTCGATTCGGTCGAGGCGACGGACGACGCCACAGTGGTCTTCCATCTCAAGGAGCCGTACGCGCCGCTGCTGTGGAATGTCTCAAACGGCGCGATGGGCATCGTGCCTTATGGCAGCGGCAAGGACTTCAATCAATCGCTAGTCGGCTCGGGTCCGTTCAAGTTCGTGAGTGCCGAACTGGACGAGGAAGTCGTGCTCGCACGCAACGATGACTACTGGGGCGCCAAGCCGAAGATTCCACGCCTGCGTTTCACCGTGATCCCAGATTCCACTACCCGCGCCCTGGAGCTCGATAAAGGCAGTGCGGACATTGCTATCAACTCACTCACGGCCGATACCGTGGCTACGATCGAGCGCCAGAAGAAACTCACGGTCGAACAGACGGCTGGCACCACGCTCGCATATCTGGCGTTCAACCTTCGCGATCCAGTATTGCGAGACGTCCGGGTACGTCGCGCTCTGGCTTATGCCATCGATCGGCGTCCGATGATCGAATACCTATGGCGCGGCCTGGCGCGTCCGGCGAACAGCGTGCTGCCGCCACAGCATTGGGCCTACGACGGCGACGTGACGCGCTACGACTACGACCCAGCAAAGGCGCGCGCGTTGCTTGATGAGGCAGGCTACAAGCGGGTGAAGAGCGTGCGCTTTCACCTGACGATGAAGACATCGACGGAGGAATCCACGCGCCTGATGGCGGCGGTGCTGCAACAGCAGTTGCGTGAAGTGGGGATCGCGCTCGACATCCGTACTTTCGAGTTCGCAACCTTCTATTCCGACGTACAGAAAGGCTCCTTCCAGCTCTTCTCGCTGCGTTGGATCGGTGGGAACGAGGATCCCGACATCTTCGAGTACGTCTTCTACTCGACCAGCACGCCGCCCAAGCGCGCGAATCGCGGCTACTACGTGAATTCGCGTGCGGATGCGTTGATCGATGCCGGCCGACGCGAGCTCGACCAGGAGAAGCGCAAGGCCATCTACGCCGAACTGCAGAAGATACTGGCCGACGACTTACCGTACATCAATCTCTGGTACCTGGATAACGTCGCGGTGCATACGGCGCGGGTGACCAACGTGCAGGTGAACCCTTCGGGGAATTACGAGTTCCTGCGGCGGGCGGAGCTGCGCTAGCGGCTCTGCTAGTATCGAAGCGTGCGCATCCTTTTCGTTGGCGACGTGTTTGGCCGCGCTGGGCGCGACATCCTCTATAAGCGCTTGCCGGAGCTTGTGCGCGAGCACCGCGTGGACCTCACCATCGTGAACGGCGAGAATGCCGCGGCCGGTTTCGGCATCACGCCGCAGATCGCAGAAGACTTCTTTGCCTCCGGAGTGGACGTGATCACCACCGGCAACCACGTCTGGGACAAGAAAGAGATCTACGACTACCTCGCGGGTAGCAATGGGGCCGCGCACGCGGGCCGGTTGCTGCGTCCGGCAAATTACCCCGCGACCAGTCCTGGTCACGGTCTTTACGAAGGCAAGACGAAATCAGGTATGGCGTACGCAGTGATCAACGTGCAGGGCCGCGTTTTTATGGTGGACAATGACGACCCTTTCCGTGCAGTCGACGAATTGTTAAAACGGGTGAAGGCCAAGGTGGTGTTTGTGGACATGCATGCTGAAGTCACTTCCGAGAAGATGGCGATGGGCTGGTACCTCGATGGGCGGGTGACGGCGGTTGTGGGGACCCATACCCACGTGCCCACGGCCGACCAACGCGTGCTGCCCGGGGGGACGGCGTTTTGCACAGACGTTGGCATGACCGGACCGTATGACAGCGTGATCGGCGTAGAGAAGGAACAGGTGCTGCAACGGTTCCTCACCAACATGCCGGGGAAGTTCTCGCCAGCAAGCGGCGACCCCTGGCTGTGCGCCGTTGTGGTGGACGCTGACGAGCACACCGGCGAAGCACGTTCGATCGAGCACCTTATCCTGAAGGATCAGGCGGAAGGCGCGGCGCGCGCATCCGAAAAGAAGTGAGTCCTAGCTCGAAGGGCCGAGGCTGGCTCGATGGCGACGCTTACCTCTTCGACACCGATGGAACGCTGCTGAACAGCCGCGATGGCGTTCACTATCACGCATTCCACAATGTGATCGCGTCGGTGTTCGGTGTGGCTTCGCATATCGACGGAGTGCCGGTGCACGGCAATACCGACTTGGGCATCGTGCGCGCGGTCCTCGAGCGAGAGGGAGTGCCGGCGGAGCGCTTCGAGAGTGGGATCCCTCAACTTATCGAGCATATGTGCGAGGAGGTCAGCCACAATGCCGGCTGGCCAAGCACCATCCCGACGCGTGCTTTTCATGCTGCGCTGACTTGCTCGCCGGCGACTGACAGACCCGGCGGCTAGCCGAGTACAATGGCGGGTCATGTCTGTGCGCGCCCTCATCGCGGTGCTGCTGCTGGCGGGCTTGGCTTGGGCCGGAGACCCCGCCTCCCCGGTCTGTGCCACCGGGGAGTTTGCGGCGGTTTCCGGATGTACACCCTCCGCCAGCGACATCCGCGATGCCCAACACGCCTTCACGCAAGGGTTGAAGTTAGAAGGGCAAGATAAGCTCGACAGGGCATTTACGTCCTTCGGTCTGGCCCAGCAGCTGGTCCCGTCCCATCCGGAATACATCAGCGCTCGCGAGATCGTCCGCCAGCGGATGGTGATGAAACATCTCGAACGCGGCAACTTCTTTCTGGCGGAGAAACGGCAGGTCGAAGCGCTGGCCGAGTTTCGCAGTGCAGTGGAACTCGATCCCACCAATGATTTCGCTCAACAGCGACTGCGGGACGCCCTCGGTGACGACACCCCAAGGATCTCGGGATCCCTACGGTTGGCCGAGGAATCGAGCGAGACGGAGCTCGCACCGCAGGTGGGAATGCGCGACTTTCATTACCGTGGCGACACTCGTGGGCTGATCGAGGAGGTTGCGCGGCAATTTGGCGTGGCTGCAATCTTTGATGCTTCCTTCACGCCCCGTCCCATCCATTTCAATGTGGAAGGCGCCAACTTTGCTGCTGCGATGGCCACCGCGGCAAGGGTCTCGAAGGCTTTTTGGGTACCGTTGTCCCCTCGGGAGATGTTGGTTGCGGCCGACACGAGCGAGAGCCGTCGCCAGTTCGAACGGATGTCGATGCGTACTTACTATCTCTCGGGCGCGACCTCAGCCGAGGAGCTGAACCAGGTCGCCGGAATATTCCGCAACCTGTTCGATATCCGTTTTATTTCTCTGCATCCGACGCAGTCCGTCATCCAGGTGCGCGGCCCAAAGAGTTCACTGGACGCGGCCAGCCGGCTGATTGAGGATACGGCACGCCGGCGCCCGCAAATCCTGCTCGAGGTCAAGGCATACGAGATCAATCGCAACCTGCTGCGCGAGCTCGGCGTAGCCCTCCCGCTGCAGTTTCGCATCTTCAACATTCCGGCAGCGGCACTCGCGCTGCAACAGAGCCCGGATCTACAGCAACTCATCAATCAACTGATCGCCTCCGGGGGGATCAATCAGGCGAACAGTGCCGACGTGGCAGCCCTGCTTGCGGCACTGAAGGGCCAGCAGGGCGGAATCTTCTCGCAATCCTTTGCTACGTTCGGAGGCGGCCTCTCCTTGAGCGGCATCAGCGTGAGTCCGATCACGCTGAATCTGAACCATCATGAGTCCCAGGCCAAGACGCTTCAACATATGACGCTGCGCGCCGGGGATGGCGCACCTGCAACGTTCATGATCGGAACGCGGTATCCCGTCCTGAATGCGACGTTCTCGCCAGTATTCAACACGCCGGCGCTGGCACGGGTCATCGGGAACAGCAGTTTCATAGCGCCTTTCCCGTCATTTACGTTCGAAGATCTCGGTATCACGCTGAAGACTACGCCGAGGGTGCACGACGCCGGCGAGGTAACGCTGGCGCTCGAGGCCTCGATCAAAGGACTAGGCGGAACGAGCTTGAATGGGATACCGGTGTTGACGAACCGCGAGTACAAAGGAAGCGTACGGCTCAAGGAAGGGGAGAGCGCGATGATACTCGGCTACGTGACAGTAGCGGAGACCAAGTCGCTAGGCGGTCTGCCGGGACTCTCGCTGATCCCCGGCTTGTCGTTCCTGACCAGCAGCCGCCACAAGGAGGTGCAGGAGAGCGAGATCATGCTGATGGTGACTCCGCATATCCTGTCGCCAGGTCGGGCCGGATCCGGCCCCGAGGTGTGGCTACCACCGGCGGCAAGGAACCAATGACCCTGCTGCCAAAGGCCTCGCGATGACCACGCGGCGGATGAAGACCTATACCGCCCAGACCGGCCGCGTGTATCAGTACTACTTCGTTGGCCAGCGGGACGCGATGCCGCAAGACCCTGCGTCACCGGCGGTCGAGTACATTTTTGACGTCACCGCCGACCGCAAGACCATGTTCGCGGTAAGCGTTTATCTCAAACGAAGCGCTATAGAAAGTTGGAAGGCCGCCCACGGCCGTCCTTTGACCGATGCAGAGCAATATGCCGCAGCAAAGCTGCGCCTCTTCCAAGGCTTCGACGAGGTCGAGAGGATGCAGCAGGAAGGCCGCCGGCTGGTCATCGATGGCGCCGCCATTCAGCCCCTGCTGGAGCAGCTTGGCGTCGGATGAGCCCTGAGCAGCTTGTGGTGAACAGAGCGCCGCACACCGGTTTGTGACTTACTCACCGGGGAGGTGCGGCAACCGCCTATAATCTGGTGTTTCCCGCAGATGAGGCCGTCACGATCGCGGGCTAGGTGCTAATGCCGATCTTCTGGTTGCGTGTCGCGCTCTTGTTCTACGGCGTGGGGACGCTCTATGCCCTGAGTGCCCTGGCGCGCCGGAGCGACACCGCAGCCCGCTTCCTGATGCCTCTCGCAGGCCTCGGGCTGGCATTCCACTTCGTCTCGCTCACCGAGCTGACGATCCAAGCCGGTCACTTCGCGCCGGCCACGCTCCACCAGTCCGAATCCCTACTGGCATTCCTGCTGATGCTGTTCTTCGCGGCGATCTTTCTGCGCTATCGCGTGACGTCGCAAGGCATCTTCGTGTTCCCGGTCGTCTTTCTGCTTACATTCGCGGCCGCGATCGCCCAGGAGCCACCACAGTTCACCAGCAGTCCGCTACTGCGCAAGAGTTGGATCATCGTCCACATCGCGCTGATCTTTGCCGGCTATGCGCTCCTGTTCTTTAGCTTTGTCAGCAGCCTTCTTTACATCCTGCAGGAGAGGAATCTCAAGGCGAAGAAGAAGGGTGGCGTGCTCTCGTGGCTGCCGCCGCTCGAGACGCTAGACGAGATCGGTTATCGCTCGCTGTTGCTTGGCTTCCCCTTCAT
Organism: Acidobacteriota bacterium; assembly: GCA_030774055.1. Lineage (NCBI taxonomy): Bacteria > Pseudomonadati > Acidobacteriota > Acidobacteriota bacterium. The sequence goes on along the minus strand of JALYLW010000161.1, from coordinate 2,969 downwards.
GACCTTCGGCTTGATAGCCGGCGCCGTGGTGGCGAGCGCGGCGTTCGGACCGCGCTTCCTGCTCGATCCCAAGATCCTGCTCTCGGTCCTGATGTGGGCCGTTTACATGGTGCTGCTCTACACCCGGTGGAACTCCGGGTGGCGCGGCCGCAAAGCGGCATATCTGGTCACCTGCGCCTTCATTGCGGCCTTAGCCGCGTGGGGCGCGAACTACATCAGCGGCGTCCACAGTTTCGTGGTGCGGCAATGAGCTTCCAACTCATTGGCGTGAATCACAAGAGCGCGCCGGTCGAGGTGCGCGAGAAGCTTGCCATCCCCGAATCGCGCTTGGCCGAAGTCACGGTCCGGTTGGCGAAGCATCCAGGCGTTGCTGAGGCCATGGTGCTCTCGACCTGCAACCGCGTCGAACTGCTCACGCGCACGACGAATGGCCATGCCGACCTGCGTGGGTTCCTGCGAGAGCATTACCAAGCCGATGTTTCCGCCTACAGTGACTGCCTCTATGAGAGAGAGGGTCCCGACGCGGTGCGACATATCTTTCGCGTCGCCGCATCGCTGGATTCGCTGGTGGTCGGGGAGCCGCAGATCCTCGGGCAGGTGAAAGAGGCGTATGCGACAGCACGAGCTGTGGGCGCTGTCACCTCACAGCTCGATGTGCTGATAGCGCGCTCCTTCGCGGTAGCGAAGCGAGTGCGCTCCGAGACCGCCGTCGGTAGTTCGGCAGTCTCGGTAGCATCGGTGGCAGTCGAGTTAGCGAAACGGATATTCGGTACGCTCGAAGGCCGAAGCGTCTATCTGATAGGCGCAGGCAAGATGAGCGACCTGGCGGCCCGGCACCTTATTGCTCACGGGGCGGGGACGATATTCGTTGCGAATCGGACGTTCGAGCGCGCGGAGGAACTTGCGAAGCGCTTCAACGGCCAGGCATACCTTTTTGAGCAACTCTATGAAACAGTCGACAAAGCCGACATCGTGATCACCTCCACCGGCGCGCCCTTCGCCATCTTCCGCAAAGAGCACGGCAAGCTGTTCCTCGAGCGACGCAAGAATCGGCCCATGTTCTTCATTGATATTGCCGTGCCGCGGGACGTGGACCCGGAGATGGCAAGACTCGACGGCATCTTCGTCTACGACATCGATGACCTTCAGCACGTAGTGGGAGAGCACGTGGCGGGTCGCGAGCATGAGGCTGCGCGCGCCGAGCAGATCGTGGAGGAGGAAGTCAGTAAGTTCCAGGCTCGACTACAGACGCTCTCCGTGGTGCCGACGATCGTCTCGTTGCAGGAGCAGCTCGAGACTATCCGGCAAGCGGAGATCGATCGCGTGCGCGGCCGGCTTGGCAAGCTTACGCCCGAGCAAGAACTCGCGGTCGAGGCGATGACGCGTGGCATAGTGAACAAAGTGCTGCACGCGCCCATTACTACCCTCAAGTCGGTGGCCAAGGAAGCGGAGGCGACCACGGTGATCGACATGATCCGGCGCGTCTTCAATCTCCACGAGAAAAAAGCGGGCGAGGACCGTTGATGCCCCTCCTGCGGATCGGGTCCCGTGGTTCGCAGCTGGCCCTTTGGCAGGCAAACCACGTTGCCGCAGAGCTGCGTAGCCGCGGACTCGAGGTCGAGATCCAGATCATCAAGACCACAGGCGACAAGATCGCCAACGTCGCCCTGGCGCAGGTCGGGACGAAAGGCATGTTCACCAAAGAGATCGAAGAGGCGCTCGACGCCGGAACTGTGGATCTGGCGGTCCACTCGCTCAAAGACCTACCGACTGAGTTAGCTTCACAGTTCGAGATCGCCGCCATCACCAAACGGGAAGATCCGCGCGACGCGTTCATCTCTGCTCACCATGACTCATTGGCCGCGCTGCCCAAGGGCGCTCGTGTGGGAACCAGCAGTCTGCGGCGGCAAGCGCAGCTGCGACAGCTTCGCGCCGATCTGGAGTTACACCCTTTGCGGGGCAATGTGGATACTCGGCTGCGCAAACTTGAATCGGGCGAATATGCGGCCATCATCCTGGCGGCAGCGGGATTGAACCGTTTGGGACTTGGAGGCCACGTTCGCGCCCACTTCGATCCAAGCGAGATGTGCCCGGCGGTGGGGCAAGGGGCGCTGGCGATCGAGGTCCGCACCGGCGACCGTAAGGTGCGCGATGCGCTAGCCTTCCTTGATTCCGCCGAAGATCGCTCCGCCACTGACTGCGAGCGTGCTGTGCTCCGAACTTTGGGGGGAGGATGCCAGGTGCCGATCGGCGCCTACGCACGTGTCAAAGGCGAAGAGATCGCTGTGATGGCCGTCGTTGCCGATCCATCCGGAGGAAGCGTTCTGCGGGAAAGCCGCACCGGCACGGATCCTGAGAGGCTCGGCCGGAGTGTGGGGGAGGCATTGCTGGCGCGAGGAGCTACCAAGATCCTCGAGCAGGTCTACGGCAAGAGCGTGGCAGCGCCTGAGCAGCCGTGAGCGCATCTGGCCGTAAGTCCGCGAGAAGGCCGCTAACTGGACTACGGGTTTTGATCACCCGGGCGCGTAAGCAGGCGGGCGCGCTGGCCGATCTCCTGCGCAAGCGCGGCGCAGTCGTGAGTCAGGTCCCTACCATCGAGATACGGGCGCCACGGAGCTACCGGCGGTTGGATGCGGCGCTCGCTGATATCACACGCTTCGACTGGCTCATTCTCACCAGCGTAAACGGCGTTGATGCGCTTTTCGCGCGGCTACAACGGCACAAGGTACCACCAGAAACACTTCGTAAACTCAAAGTCGCAGCGATCGGACCGGCGACCCGGGAGGCGCTGAGGGCTCACGGAGTGCCCACCGACGTGATGCCGCAGGATTACGTGGCTGAAGCAGTGGTGCGCGAACTTAGATACAAAGTAAAAGGGAAGCGCGTTCTGCTTGTGCGCGCTCGAGTCGCGCGCGACGTGATCCCGCGCGAGCTGCGTCGCGCAGGAGCGAAGGTGACCGTGGTGGAAG
>JALYLW010000160.1 GCA_030774055.1 Acidobacteriota bacterium | reverse complement strand
CGCTTCCACTCTGCCGAAGGCTCCGCCGGGCGCCCCATACGAGCCGGCTTTGCTCGCGCCGGATCTGCGATCAGGACAGACCTGAGAGGGTCAAGGACAGATGCTCCCTTGGCATCCCCGATTGGGGACCTAGTTCGTTCTCGAATCAGACTGCTCCGCCAGTCTCTGAACTTCTGAGAGAAACAGCTTAACGCTGTCCGAAGCTCTGTCGTCGCGCCGGACCGCGGTGAGCATCTGCTTGATGCGTTCCATCCGGTACACCTGCATCGCCTGCATGATGTTTTGCTCCGCGTTCTGCTCGCTGCCCAACACGTACGGCCACAGCAGATGCCGAGTGTGGTCTACCGCGCCCTTGAACGATTTGAGCAAGCCCGCATGCTGCAGCAACAGCTCGGAGTCTGGTCTGCTCTCGGCCTCACGCAGCGCTGCTTCCAACTTGCTGTTCACCGCGAGCAGCTCGTGAACCAATCGGTCTATGCGATCTGGTAAGGCAGGCATTGAGGATGTCTGGATTAGTAGTGGCCTGCCCCGGAGGCTAGTCCTAAGCGGACATCAGCGCGAGCTGTCGTTGGGACATGCACCAAGGTACCGTTACTGGCAGAAGAAGATTGCCGGGTGCCGGCTCGGGGGATACGCAAAGAAAGAAGCGTCCGCGCTCGGAAGCGTCGGCGGCTGGCGACGAGAAGCAGTCCCTCGGTGATTAGCTCTCGGTGATTAGCCCTCGGTGACTAACGCCCGGTAGCTAGCTACCGGTCTCGCTCTTTGACAATCTGTTCTGACTTCCCGGCTGGTCACTTTTGAGCAGACCTCCGCTCCGCAGTCTCCTAATGTCACCCTCGACATCCCGGAAAGGTGAAGCGTCATGCCGTTACTGGAACTGCTAGGAGTCCTGATCGTTGTAGGCGTCGCCCTGTGGCTGATCAACCGCTTCATCCCCATGCAGTCCACCATCAAGATGATCCTGAATGTGGTGGTAGTGCTGTGCGTGGTGTTCTGGCTGGCCAATGCGTTCGGGCTGATCCACTCGCTCTCCAAGATCCGCGTCGGGCGGTAGGCGGAGAGAGGAGGACGAGGCGACTCGTATCGCGCCACGACCCCTCCCCGGCCCTTCTGGCCCCCCGGCGCCCCCCTTTCTGGGAGTGAGCCGCTCCTGTGACCCCCCTGAGCAAGATTGGGCCTTGAGTGAGCAATACTGCACAGAACTGCTCTGGGTTACCCCTGATACTTGCGTCCTCTGCGTGCGCCATCGAACAGAAACGCTCGCCGGCGCAGCGGAGCGGCGAGCATCATTCCCCGCGATTCGAAGGAGACGACGCGCATGCGCAAATCTAGCGGTCTCAAGTTCGCATTTATGGCCTGCCTCACGGCGTTCTCCATCATCTTCAGCACTGGTTGCGGTGACGCCGATCTGAACCCGTTGGGCCCTCCTCCCCTCATCACGCCGCCGACGGTGATCGCGATGACCCCGCTGAACGGCTCGGTCGGGGTCTGCCCCAGCCTCGGTCTGATCACGGCAACGTTCAGCAAGCCGATGAACCCTACCACCATCAACGCCACTACGTTCACCTTGGCCGGGCCCGGCGGGGCGAGCGTGTCTGGGGCGGTCACCTACAATGCGGCGACCAATACCGCTACTTTTACGCCCACACTCCCGCTTGCCGTTACCACCCTCTATACCGCCACCATCACCACCGGAGTGACGGACACTTTCGACAACCACATGGTCTTCCCCTTCTCCTGGAGCTTCACCACCCCTCCGGCGTGTCCACCGCCCGCAGTGATCTTTGTGACTCCGCCGAACGGCAGCGTAGGTATTTGCCCCAGCACCGCCATTGTCAGCGCAACCTTCAACCAGCCGATGAACGCCGCGACCATTAACGCCGCTACGTTCACATTGAGCTCGCCGGGTCCCACGGCCGTGGCCGGAACAGTCACCTACAACGCGGTTACCCACGTCGCCACCTTTACCCCCACGGTACCGCTTGCACTGAACACCAACTACACCGCCACCATCACCACCGGGGCGGCTAACACGTTTGGGCAAACGCTGCCGGCCAATTTCGTTTGGACCTTCACCACCGCGCTTGCGTGTGCGCCACCGCCCGCACCCATAGTGCTGGGAACAGCGTGCGGTTTCGGCATTCTGGCCGGTAGTACGGTTACCAATGTTGTTAGCGCCGGCACCAACGTCACCGGAGATGTGGGGGTATGGGCAGGAAGTGCGATCACTGGGTTCCCGCCGGGAACACTGACCGGCACGCTGCACGCTGGCGATGGGGTTGCCATGGCCGCCCAGGGCGACTTGACCGTGGCGTATAACGCCGCCGCGGGCATGCCCGGAGGCGCCGTCCTCCCCGCGGACCTCGGAGGCGTGACCCTCCCGGCGGGCGTCTATACGACGACGGTCGCCCAGCCCTCGCTGGGAATCACCGGGAACCTCACCCTCGATGGTGGCGGCGATCCGAACGCTACCTGGATCTTCCAGATCTTGTCCACGCTCACCACCGCAGCCGGTCCACCGCCGCCTGCAGCGCCCGCCAGCCAGATCATCCTGATCAATGGCGCCAATGCTCACAACGTCTTCTGGCAGGTGGGCAGTTCCGCGACCTTGGGAACCTACTCGATCTTCCAAGGAACCATCATGGCCCAGGCATCCATCACGCTTACCACCGGCGCCGTGCTGAATGGCAGAGCGTTGGCGCGGATAGGCGCAGTCACCTTGGACAGCAATCAAGTGAACGTGCCTCCCTGTCCGTAAGACGTTCGATAGTGGACCAGCTTGAGGCTGGTCCACTGCGGTTGGGAAAAGTTGGATTTGATGTTCTTAGACCTTCGGAGGAATACTCGTATGTCTTCGCACATGCTCAGCAAACTTGGGTCGCTCGCAATCAAGGTGATCGTTCTGGCCGTGGCCCTGTGCTTCCTCGGCGACCTGGCGCGTGCGCAAGACGACCCTTACCCGAAGTGGGAGGCCTTTGCCGGATGGTCCGTCATCTATCCCAACACGCGGCTACATGCCATCAATCCGTTCGTCAACGCCAATCAGGAGTCGAATCCGCGCGGCATCGGTGGCGCCATTACCTATAACTTCAATCACTGGTTCGGACTCACCGCCGATTTCAGCGGCACGCCGTGGGGAAGCGGCGAGACCCCGTTGCAATTGCTCATGCTTGACGATGCGAACTTCTACAACCTCTCCATCGGACCTAAATTCACCTATCGCCGCAAGCATTTCGCGCCCTTCGCCGAGGCCCTCGTCGGCTACCATCGTCTTACCGAGGATGAAGTGCCGCTGGTCGGATCGAGCGGCTCGTGGGGCTTCTTGCTCGGTGGCGGCGTCGACGTTCCCATCACCAGGCATTTTGGGCTGCGCCTGGTGCGCGCCGACTTCGTTTTCTCCAACCACCAATTCCAGCCGGAAGCGACAGTCGACTCCACCGACATTCGCGGCCTGCGCGCGCAGACCGGCGTGACCTTCATGTGGGGTTATCCGCCGGACGTTACGCCGTCGCTCGCATGCAGCCTCAACCCTAGCGAAGTGATGGCAGGCGAGCCGGTCACCGTGACCGCCACGCCCTCCGGCTTCCGCTCTGGTCGCACCCTGACCTACGCCTGGAGCTCCACCGGCGGCAAGGTCGCTGGCACCGGCGCCCAGACCACCGTGGACACCGCCGGCGTCGCAGCCGGCAGCTACACCGTCTCCGCCCGCGCTACCGACAATAAGCGCAACGTCGCGCAATGCAGTTCCACCTTCGCCGTGCGGGTACCGGCGCAGAATCCTCCCACCATCTCTTGCTCACCCAATCCCGCCACCGTGATGTCGGGCGAGGAGTCGGTGATCACCTGTTCTTGCCAGAGTCCGGATAACCGTCCGGTAACCCTCAGCGCATGGAACGCCAGCAGCGGTAAGCTGGCCCCTGCGGAAGGCAACACCGCCCGGCTCAATACCGCCGGCGTTCCGGCCGGCACCATCAACGTGGGCGCCACCTGCAGCGACGATCGCGGCCTCACCGCCGTGGGAAGCACCGCGGTGGAGGTGAATGTTCCGTCGCTGCCGCAGGCCAGAAAGATCACCGACTGCTCGTTCTCCAACCCGGCCAAGCCGGCGCGCGTGGACAACGCTTGCAAGGCGGCGCTCGATCAGGTTGCCGACCTGTTGCAGCATGATCCCAACTCCAAGGCCGTGATCATCGGTGAGTCCGAGGCGGGCGAGAAAGGCAAAGACCTGGCCGCGCAACGTGCGGTCAACGCCAAGTTCTATCTCACCGCGGGCGAGAACCAGAAAGGCATCGACCCGAGCCGCATCGAGGTCCGTACCCGCGAAGGTGGGATGCGGGTCGAAGTCTGGATCGTTCCTGAAGGCGCGACCTTCAACGACCCCGGCACGACAGCGGTGGATGAGACCATGATCAAAGCCAGGAAATAGGACCCCTCCGGCCCAGCTCCTCCGGCCGCGCCCAGCAAGCAGTGGGGGCGCGGCCTCCCCCGCATCGCCGGATGCGCGCCATCATCGCGGCCATCATGCCGCGAAGGTCCGGAGAGCACTCCCGGCCCTGGTTTTTGCTCCGAGGTGTAGCCATGGCGAAGCACAAGACACTGCATCACGGCTTGCGGTTCACGCTGGCGGGCATGGACGCCATCGTCCTCGGACTCTTACCTGCCGCCCTTATCCTGGTCGCAGCGCTCACTTCCATCTTCTTCGTTCGGCAGCAGAGGCCGCCCGAGTCGGCGCCCGCCAAGCCGGCGGCCGGCTTCGATCTTGACGTCGAGAGTTCCCGCGCCCAGATGTTCGATGACGGCAAGCGCATCTTTCGCTACGAGACCTTCGGGGACGAAGCCTTCTGGGGCGGCACCCTCCGCCTGCATCAAGCCATTGCGGGCGAGAAAAATGGGGGCGTGGGCGGAGGCGTGAGTCCGAAGACCGCGCTCGCTGTCGGCCTGAAAGTGGATGCAGACGCCCTGCCCGCTGACTTGGTCGCGCAGATCAAGGCCGGCAAGGTCGACCTCGACGATCCCGCGACCACGCTCGCCCTGCTCAAGCTGAACGCTGTCGTCGGCGTCACCGGACGCTTCGATGGTGCCGGCCAGCTCACCTCGATGGGCGTCCAATGTGCGCTCTGCCACTCCACGGTGGATGATTCGTTCATGCCGGGCATCGGTCGCCGCCGGGACGGCTGGCCGAATCGCGACCTGAACATCGGCGGCATCATCGCGTTGGCGCCCAACCTCCAGCCCATCGCAGATCAACTGGGCGTAGACGTCGCCACCGTCAAGCAAGTGCTCGCGAGTTGGGGACCCGGAAAGTATGACGCCGCGCTCAACGTCGACGGCAAAGCCCTGCGTCCGGACGGCAAGGCAGCCGCAACCCTGATCCCACCGGCGTTCGGCCTGGCGGGTGTGAACAACCACACCTGGTCAGGTTCGCGTGGTGGCATCCCATACTGGAACGCCTTTGTAGCGGTCACGCAGATGCACGGCAGCGGCACCTTCGTCGATCCGCGGCTCGCCGGCGAAAAGATCGCAGCGAAGACGGGGCTCGCAAACACGCACGGCAAACCCGACCTGGTGAGCGAGAAACTCGCGCCGTTGCACTACTACCAGTTGTCATTGCCGGCACCCAGACCGGCGAGCGGCAGTTTCGATGCGCCCGCCGCCGAGCGCGGCAAGGCCCTCTTTGCAGGCAAGGCGCAGTGCGCCACTTGCCACGTGCCTCCTTTATTCACCGAGCCCGGCTGGAACCTGCACGCGGCTTCGGAGATCGGGGTGGACGACTTCCAGGCAAAGCGCAGTCCGGGCGAACAAAAGTACCGCACCGCGCCCCTGCGCGGCCTCTTTGCCCACGCCAAGGGCGGCTTCTATCACGACGGACGTTTTGCCACGCTCGACGAAGTGGTCGAGCACTACAACAGACTCCGGCACCTGAACCTCAGTGCGGCGGAGAAGAATGCGCTGGTGGAATTCCTCAGATCGCTGTAACCGAAATGCTCTGCCGCCGCATTCGCGTACCCCTGAACACTCAAGGCCGCCCTCCCCGGGCGGCCTTTTCTTCATCGTTTTTGCAGAGGCGATGTCTTGCGGAGGCGCCGCGAGAGGTTGCGGGGTGTGTACTTGTGAACAGACAGGAAAATGCCCGGCAACCATAATCTCCATCTCCAGAAGTGTTCTGCGTGCTCTTTTGTAAGGCGGTACGAGTGACGGACCGACCCGATGAGCCGCGGCTGCCGCTGCATCGCGCGGCCGTAAGTCTAAGGAGCGGCGATGACGAGAGACAACGGGGCGCGAGCCATGACCAGGACCGAGCCAGGCCACGAGCGCGTGCGCGTGCTCGAGGAGCTCAAGACGCTGCTTGACTCCTTTCCGCCCCAGGTACGACGGCACCTTGTCGGACAGATCCAGTCGGTGCTGGTGGGCCTCGCGCGTTGATCTCGCCCGCCGGCGATTCATGCTTTTCAACCTTGGGATCACGACGGCTGACGGACTCAGCAGACGGGTGGGTGCCATGCGTAAATCCTTTCGACGCGGCATGACCATGTGGGTGATGCTGGCGGTATTACTGTGCTCGCTCAGCCAGCCCAGCGCGGGCTATTCTGTACTCACGCACGAGCAGATCGTGGACCTGTTGTGGAAGGACCAGATCACGCCGCTGCTGCTGCAAAAATATCCCGGCACCACGGCCGAGCAGCTGCACCTCGCGCACGCCTATGCCTATGGCGGATGCCTGATCCAGGACATGGGCTACTACCCCTTCGGCAACCGCGGGTTCAGCGACCTGGTGCACTACGTGCGCAGCGGTGATTTTGTCTTGGCGCTGCTGTCAGAAGCCAGCGACGTGAACGAGTATGCCTTCGCGCTCGGGGCGCTGGCGCACTACACCGCCGACATCACCGGACATCCGTCGGTGAACGCGGCCGTGGCGCAGGAGTTTCCCAAGCTGCGGACCAAGTATGGCCCGACGGTGACCTTCGAGCAAAATCCGAAGGCGCACATCCAGACGGAGTTCGGCTTTGACGTGGTGCAGGTGGCGAAGCAGCGCTATACCAGCGACCGCTACCACGATTTCATCGGCTTCCAGATATCGAAACCAGTGCTGGAACGCGCCTTCCGCAAGACCTACGGCGTGGAGCTGAAAGATGTGTTCGCCAATCTCGATATGTCCATCGGAAGCTTTCGCCGGTCCATCAGCAGCATCATCCCTGAGATGACGCGCGTGGCGCTGCTGCTCAAGAAAGACGACATGGTCAAAGAGGATCCCAGCTTCGCGAAAGATAAGTTCCTCTACAACCTGAAGCGCGCCGATTTCGAAAAGGAGTGGGGGAAGGAATACCAGAAGCCGGGGATCGGAGCGCGCATCCTCGCCGCGTTCTTCCTGCTGTTGCCCAAGATCGGGCCCTTCAAGGCGCTATCGTTCAAGATGCCGAGTCCCGAGACCGAGACCTTGTACCTGAAGAGCGTGAACGCTACGGTCGACCAGTATCGCATCTACCTCCAACAGCTCTCGGCGGGAAAGCTGGCGCTCGCGAACACCGACTTCGATACCGGCAAGCCCACGCGCGCTGGCGAATACCGGTTGACGGATGAGACCTACGCCAAGCTGCTGGGCAAGCTGGCGGATGCGAAGTTCGCCGACGTGTCGCCGGACCTGCGTCACAACATTCTCGAGTTCTACGCCGATCCCGGCGCGGTCACTGCCACCAAACGCGAGGCCAATGACTGGAAGAAGACGCTGAAGAACATCGAGCAGCTGCGGGCGTCTGTTCCAAGTGCGGCGCCGGCCCACTAGCGGGCCTGCCGACGCAGGTCTCTCGATACCTTGCTGGGCGGCTCCGCGGACGCGGCCGCCATTCCCCGATCAATGTTCCCCAAGATCAATATTTTGAGGGCTCCGCAGCGCTCGCCACGGCGGGCTGCTTCGTCCTCGCCCTGAGGATCGCGCGCCTGCTCCGTAACCAGCGCTCGCTCCGCGCTCGCCTAATCGGCTTCAAGCGGTAGCGTTGCGCACGGCCGAGCGGCCGGCGATCATCATTCCAGCGCCACCCAGGATCAACACACAACTCACCAGCGGTGACACACGCTCGTTGTACTGGGTCTTCACGCTCACCGACATGTTGCCGGCGGAGAAACCCTCGCGCTCATTGTGCGGGATCGGGACGACGAGCGACAGCAACCCCAGCAGCACCACCACAGCACCGAACCAGAACAGTAGCTTCATTGGAACACGCTTTCTTTTAGCTAAAAGGCGACGTAGACTCTGCCGAGCTTTAGCCTTCGCCGGCGCGAGCTTTGCCAGGTTCAGCAGTGCAGAGCCCAGTCCTTGCTTAACTCGGTTTTCTTGGCCGGCGGCTCTCTAGTCCACCGCGCGGCGTCCGCTCAGCAGGTTGACGACGATGACGATGAGCGCTATCACCAGTAAGAGGTGGATCAGGCTGCCGCCGAAGTGGAAGCCAAAGCCGAGAAGCCACATGATCAAGAGGATCGCAACGATTGTCCAAAGCATTTTCTGTATCTCCTATTTCCGCGCTAAGTTGCGTCACTGAGCGCACTGACCAGGGTCGTGCCCTGGGTGATTGATTGCGGCTGCGCAAGCGCGCGTTGCCCATAGTCTGGCTGCGCGGGCTTCGAGCGGCGGTCGGCCAGCGCCATCCGGTCCCAGTCATACCGGAACCTGGTGGCGCACTGCAGGCAGCTCACCGTGAGCTCCGTTCCACCCGGCAGCCGCATAGGCACGGTGTAGTTGTCGTGACTGCACCCCCACCCCATCAAGCGTAAGAAGAAGGGGAGGACACCTTGGTGAGCGATCTCGGTCGTAGGAATCAGTCTGTCCACTCTCTGTCCTCCTCTGGTGCTGGCTAACTAATACTGGCAAACTTTGATGTCTGGCCTGCCTCCCGCGTTGTGCGGAAGGCTGCCAGGGATATTGCGTGTCCTGCCGGATGGAACCGGCTCTACTTGTTATTTCTCTGCTGCACGCGCGCTCGCACTGCTGTTGCGCACCGCGGTCATGAACGACGCTGCCACTGCCGGCGCCGCGATCGATCCGCTCAAGATGGTGCGCTGGTTGATGAGCTTGTGATAGATGGCGCGGGTGGAATCGTTATCCTGCTGCACCACCGCACCGGTCAACGAGATCCCGGCGAAGAGGCCTTTGGAGCGCGAGTAGGTAAGGATCTGGCTATCGGCTTTCCAGTCGGTGCCGGCAGAAGCATGGCGTCCCACTGGTCCGGCGGCGGCAGCGGCGTCGCCACCCACCTGGAACTTGTTCGAGAGCATGTGCTGCATGCCCTGGTCATTCATCACCACCATGACGAGGTCGATGCCCTGCACGCCGATCTGCAATCCCCAGCTTCCACCTCCGACGGAGATGAACGCCGGCGCGCTCCAGCCCGTCGCGGTACGGCAGGTAGCGACGCCGCGGCCATGCTTGCCGCCGAAGATGAACGCGCCTTTGATCAGGTTCGGCACTACGGCGATGCACTTGGCGTTATTCAACACTTCCTGGGGGATGCCCTTATCGGGCGCGGACATGATCTCGCCCAGCACTACGCCGGCCTTGGTGAGGCGGTCGCGCGCGTCTTCACGTCCGTCCGCCCAAGACAACGTTCCCAGGCAGAGGACAACAACCAACATTAATGATTTCTTCATCGTGACAGCCTCCCGGCTGTGGCTTGCGATTCGCCGCCGTTATGCCGGCTGCGTTGTGCTTCTCGCAGGGTCACTACCCTGCCCATCGAATCCATCGCTGGGTGGGTCAGACCCTGCCCAACAAGATCAGGATTACCACGATCACCAGCACCAACCCGAGGCCGCCGCTGGGAAAGTAGCCCCAGGAACGGCTGTGGTCCCATCGTGGAAGCGCTCCGAGGAGCATCAGGATCACGACGATGATAAGAAATGGTTCCCAACAAAGATTGTCTCCTGCTCTTCAGCCGCTAGCGCAAGGCCTGGAAACGAACGTCTTGATCGAGCCGGAAGTTGAGCACCGTCTCCGCCGGCACGCGCACCTGCTTACCCCTGGTCAGGATCTGGGCGCCCAGACCCGCACCGGCGCCCGCGGCTGCTCCGATGGCCGCACCCTTCGCGCCGCCCGCCAGGGCGCCGATCAGGGTTCCGAGCGCTGCCCCGCCCCCCACCATGATCGCGGTCCTGCGATTCGCGCCCACGCCCGTGCCACCGCGCTGCTCCAGGTCATTCGTGCTAACCATGTATCTGGTTCCCGCAACGGTGACCGAGTTCATGTCGATCACCAGGTCGGAGGAAGAGGCCACGCTGCCGCCGTCCGCGCTGCGGATCACCAGCTCGGCGTCGGAGCCGCGGGGGATCGTGACCATGCCAAATCCATCGCGAACGTCGTTAACGATCACCGCGGAGTAGGTCTGGCCGGCTTCCGCCGTCTTGGAGTCGATCACTTCATTGGTCCGGACGGAGAGTTCCGTTCCGCTCGGGATGGTCGTCGAAGCTCCCGAGGAGACGCCGTTCCCGGTCTCAAAGTCGGCGCTGCAACCGCGGTCGACCCACACGCCGCCCGCGTCATAGCCCCAGCCGGAGCCCTGGACGCATTCCGAATCACTCAGCTTGCGGCTGAGGCGAACGCCGCCGCGCGTGTCCGCGCGGCAGTAGTTGCGCTGGTAGCCGCTGGCTTCGGTCGACTCGCAGCGGACCCGCTGCGAGAGCTGGCTGGTGTTGCTCGAGGGCAGGCGCAGCATGTCGCCTTCATTGATCACCACCTGGTTGGTGCGGCCGTTCAATGTGTATGCGACGGTCAGTGTCTTCGCCTGGTTCGGAGCGGGATCCCCGCCCATGGTGTCGTTGTTGACCTGCAAGTTGAGCTGGTCGTTCCGTATCTGCGAGTTCAGCCGCGCGGTGACGTCGGAGTTGCGATAGCCCGCGCCGTACGTAGCGCGCGTGATCTGCAGGCTGCCGTTATTGTTGCTGGTGTCGCCAAAGGGTAGGCGCAGCATGTCGCCTTCGTTGATCACGACCTGGTTGGTGCGGCCGTTCAACGCGTATGCGACGGTCAGCGTCTTCGACTGGTTCGGAGCGGGATCCCCGCCCATGGTGTCGTTGTTGACCTGCAAGTTGAGCTGGTCGCCGCGTATCTGCGAGTTCAGCCGCGCGGTGACGTCGGAGTTGCGATAGCCCGACCCATACGTAGCGCGCGTGATCTGCAGGCTGCCGTTATTGTTGCTGGTGCCGCTGTTCAGGCGAAGCGTATCGCCTTCATTGACCGCCACCTGGCCGGTGCGGCCATCGATGGTGTAGTCCACGCGCAGCGTCTTGCTCTGGTTCTGCGCCGGATCGCCGCCCATGGTGTCGTTGTTGACCTGCAAGTTGAGCTGGTCGCCGCGTATCTGCGAGTTCAGCCGCGCGGTGACATCGGAGTTGCGATAGCCCGCGCCGTAGATCGCGCGCGTGATCTGCAAGCGGCTGTTGCTGGTGCCGCTATTCAGTTGCAGCGTGTCGCCTTCATTGACCGCCACCTGGTTGGTGCGGCCATCGAAGGTGTAGTCCACGCGCAGCGTCTTGCTCTGGTTCTGCGCCGGATCGCCACCCATGGTGTCGTTGTTCACATCCATGCGCAGCTGATTGCCTTGGATCTGGGAGTTCAGGCGATTGGTGACGTCGGCCCAGCGGCTGCCCACGCCATAGACGGCGCGCGTGATCTGCAGCCGGCCGGTGTTGGTACCGGTGCTGTTGTTGAGGCGCAGCATGTCGCCTTCGTTGATCACGACCTGGTTGGTGCGGCTGTCCAACGCGTATGCGACGGTCAGTGTCTTCGACTGGTTCGGAGCGGGATCACCACCCATGGTGTCGTTGTTCACTCGCAGGTTGAGCTGATTGCCCTGGATCTGCGAGTTCAGCCGCGCGGTGACGTCGGCACTGCGATATCCCGAGCCATAGGTGGCGCGGTTGATACGCAGACGGCTGAGGTACGTGGTGTTGACCTGCAGGTTGACCTGCTGCCGGTCGCGATAGATGACCAGCCTGTTGTTGCCGCGCGCATCTCTCAGCTGGAGCCTCAGGATGCGATTGCGGCCCCACTGGCCCGTTTGCCCGAGCGTGTCTCGACCCACGCTGAAATTCAGCATGTCGTTTTGGACCAGCGAGCGGACACGCTCGGTCACGTCGACCCAGCTATTTCCCGAGCCGTAAGTGGCGCGGACAATATCCCAGCCCGTCCCAGGAGCGGCGAACAAGGGGAGGGCTAGAAGACAAATCAGTGTCAGAGCGATGGTTGATCTTTTCACAGTGCAACTCCTCAAAAATCGTTTGCGTCTCTCGGCCGCTTCGGGCTCAATGGCGGCCGGTGACATCGCGTACGATATCTATGATGCGTTGCGTACGGTTCTCGACCAGCAGCACGTCCTGCCCCAGCAAGCCGCGCGAATAGCCGCGGGGCAGCACTTTCAAGCTGCGTTCCACGTCGAGCGCAAGCGGCTGCAGGCGCTGCTGCAGCCGGGGCGGCAGCACGGTGTTGCGCTGCAACGGTTTGCGGAGCGCTGAAGCAGGGCCTGGGGGAGGGCCTGGGGGAAAGTCGTTGCGCTGCGGCAGGCCGGGAGCGACCGCGCGGTAGTGGATGCGTATGGTCTCGCGTTCACGCGCGCTAAAGGTGACAGGGTCGCGCTCCCATTTCTCGTCACTGGCCTCGGCGGCCCATTGCCGCTCCTGCGTGTCAGCCACTGCATCCCGTGCGTTCGCAGTCTCGGTGGCGCGCTTGGCGTGACCGTCGTCTGCCGGGGCGAGCGCGGGCAGCACGCACACGGCTGCAGCCAGGAACACGATCGCAAGCCGAGACGGGAGGGACTGGATGGGTGCGGTACGGTTCATTCGCGAGACGCCTCATGGAACAACCCCACGCTAGCAGCCGCGCCGGCGCGCGTCTGGTCACAACTGCTCAAGCGCACCCGTGGTCAGTTGTGACCAGACATGCGCCCGACGCGGCCCCATACTCGGGAGCGCGATTGAAGTTAGGGAGCGTCCCGGTGTTCATCGACTGCAGCGTGCCGCAGCTCTATCTCCTCTTCACCCGCCCTTGGTCGCGAAGCTTCGCGCTTGCTTTGCTGCTGAGCTTTCATTCTTGATCGATCTGCGATCGGGACGCGCCCGGCCCCGCACCAAGTACTCCGCCTAAAAACAGAGGCGGGGTGGTTCTCTGCGGGGTGAGCGTTTCGTTCACCGAGGCCGTACGCATCCGGACAACCAGCCGGTGCGTACAGCCATCGCAGTGTTTAGCGGCATGTGGCCGGTGGCGGCCGCAAGGGCCTCACCGAAAATGGCCTCTCTGAAGGGCCGAGGTTGCCAATGTTCGTGCTCCGTGAATGCGTGGCCTGCGTGGTTCTGCTCCTGATGCTGGCGGCGCCCGTGGCGGCCTTGTTGCTGCTAGCTTGTGGGACCTGGTATCTATTGCGGCCTCCCTGCCGCATCCTCATCCGAGGGCTGCGCGCGCGGATCCATCGCACCCCACCTTTGCATCCGATGGTTCGTTTGGAACAGACGGCGCCGGCGCAGCACGGTAAGGTCGAGCCATCCCCCGGCGTGTTTCTCGGGGATGAGGAACTTGCATGAGCTTGCCTCCCGCTACAATCAGTCCCGACGATAACGACCTGAAGAAGGGCTCCGTGGAAGACCAGGCGCCCGAAGAAGCCTCGATGAACTCCATGTCCAAGCAATTGGGACAGCGCGATGAAGACCCAGCCCTCGCCGACTTCGAGAGCACCCGTCCCAAGCCACCGCTGGCCACCAGCTAAGCAGCCGCAGGCTCCGACCCGCCCCAGTTTGAGGGTCATGCTGAGGAACCGGGGGCCCCGGCGTCCGGCCCCGCCTTTGACCTCATCGGTGGAAGAGCGGGGTTTCAACCC
>JALYLW010000159.1 GCA_030774055.1 Acidobacteriota bacterium | reverse complement strand
CGGGTAACTCTTCCTTCTGCACCGATACCTCTGCGGTGATCTGGAAGGATGTAGCCACCCCGTCGAGCGGAGTTACCTGCTTAGCGACCAAGACACCGATCGGGTAAGCATGACCCTGGCGGAGGCGCAACCCCCTCCGCCGCAAGTGTGGCGAAGTACCTGGGGGAGGGTACGAGCCGGGGGAGTTCAGACGAAAGTCTGGCTCCCCTTTTATTTACTCCCGACAGAGTAGGCGAGGGGGATCCAGTACTTGCTTTTCGCCTCCGCCGTTTGCTTATAATCTCGCGACGCCGCACTGACCCTCAAAAACCATGCCAGCACTAGAGATCCTGGGACTAGAAAAAAGTTATCAGGTCGGCTTCCTGCGCAAGACCGAGAAGGTGGCGCTCAAACCCTTCCAACTTGCCGTGGAAGAGGGCGAGATATTCGGCTATCTGGGGCCGAACGGCGCCGGGAAGACGACTACGCTCAAGCTGCTGCTCGGGCTGGTGTTCCCCACCGCCGGCAGCGCGCGGCTGCTGGGGCGCGACTGGCGCGATGCAGACACCAAGGCCGACATCGGCTTCCTGCCGGAGCAGCCTTACTTCTATGACTACCTGACGGCGACCGAGCTGCTCGATTACTACGGACACCTTTCCGGTATGGACCACGCCGCGCGCCGCAAGCGTGTGCCCGAGGTGCTCGACCGCGTGGGCATGTCCGCGGCGGCGCACATCCAGCTGCGCAAGTTCTCGAAGGGCATGCTGCAACGTGTGGGTATCGCGCAGGCCATCGTCCATGATCCCAAACTGGTGATCCTGGATGAGCCCATGTCGGGTCTGGATCCGATGGGACGCCTGCAGGTGCGCGACCTCATCCAGTCGTTGAAGGACGAAGGCAAGACGGTCTTCTTCTCCACCCACATCCTCTCCGACGCGGAAACGCTTTGCGATCGCGTGGCGGTGCTGAACCAGGGTGAGTTGCGCGCCGTGGGCGTGGTAGCCGACCTCACCGCGGAGGTAGGCGGCAAGGTCGAAGTGGTCTGGCAGGGCACGAAAGCGGTGCCGGCCATCGCAGCGCTCGGTGGCGAGTGCCGCATGACGGCAAGCCTGGTGCGCGCCACCTTGCCGGAAGCACAGCTCGACGCCGCCATCGACGCGATTCGGCGGGCGCAGGAGCGATTGGTGTCGGTGACGCCGGTACGCGCCACGCTGGAAGATTATTTCCTCCAAAAGCTTGGCCAGCCGCCCGCGGACGCGACCGAGGCGCAACCATGATCGCGCGCATCCGGACGATCGCCGCCAACACCTTCCGCGAAGCGGTGCGCGATCGCGTGCTCTACAACCTGATCCTGTTTGCGCTGCTGATGGCCGGCGCGTCCGTGCTGGTGGGGCAGATCTCCATCGACATCGAGCGGCAGGTGGTGATCAACCTCGGACTCACCGCCGTCTCGCTCTTCGGTGTGGTCATCGCCATCTTCATCGGCATCGCGCTGGTGTCGAAAGAGATCGAAAGGCGCACGCTCTATACCGTGCTGGCGCGGCCGGTGCGGCGCTGGGAGTTCATCGTCGGCAAATTCTGCGGACTGGTCGTCACCCTGGTGGTGAACACCTGCTTCATGTCCATCGGCGTCTTCCTCGCGCTGCTCTACGTAGCGCACGGACTGGAGCGTGGCGACCTTTCCGTGGTGGTGGCCCTCTACTTCATCATCCTGCAGTTCGTGGTGGTGACCGCGCTGGCGCTGCTGTTCAGCTCGTTCTCTTCCCCGCTGCTCTCCGCGGTGCTGGCGTTCGCGCTCTTCGTGGTGGGGACCTTCGCGGAAGACCTGCGCGGGTTCGCCGCCATGTCGCACGGCGCCACGCGTACCTTGGCTACCATCGCCGCCTACCTGATGCCAAACTTCGCCGCGCTGAACGTGATCGGGCAAGCCGCGCACGCGCAGCCGATCCCTGGCAACCTCATCCTGTACAACACGGTCTACGCACTGCTCTATGCTCTGGCGGCGGTCGCCGGCGCGGTGCTGATCTTTGAGCGGCGGAATCTGAAATGAGCTCTCCTCGGAACGGTACTCGCGCATGAACAGCAGCAGAGTGACCACCGTCTTTGCCGTGCTGCTGGCCGCCTGCCTCGCCGGCCAGGCGCTGGTGGTGCATCACCTGGATGCATTGCGCCCGGCGGCAACGCTCGAAGAGGTGCTCTACATCCCGTCGGCGAAGGTGGTGAAGCGTCTCAGCCTGGGCTACACCGGCCTGCTCGCCGACATCTACTGGACGCGCGCGGTGCAATACTTCGGCAAGAAGCATCGCCTTGAATCCACGCGTTACGATTTACTCTATCCCCTGCTCGACATCACCACCACGCTCGATCCGCACCTCACGCCCGCGTACCTGTTCGGCGCGACGTTCATGGCGCAGGCTCCGCCGCACGGCGCCGGCGATCCCGACAAGGCCATCGCCCTGCTTGAGAAAGGCATCGCGGCGGATCCCAACGACTGGCATCTCTACTTTCAGCTCGCGTTCGTCTACTACCTGGAGAAGAAGGATTACGCCGCTGCCGGCCGCGCGCTGCAACGCGCCGCCGAGATGCCGAACGGGAATCCTCAGCTGCGGGCCATTGCGGGTACCATGCTGCAATTCGGTGGCGAGCTGGAGACGTCGCGGCGGTTGTGGACCATCGTCTACGAGAACGAGAAGCAGGCGCAGATAAAGAAGAACGCTGCCGCGCATCTCGCCGCCATACAAAGCGACGAAGTGGTCATCGCGCTCGAGCGGGCCGTCGCGCGCTTCCGCAAAGACCGCGGCCGCGCGCCGCAGAGCTGGAACGAGCTGTACGCAGCCGGGTACATCCCCGGCGTCCCCGTCGACCCGCTTGGCTACCCGTATAAGCTGGAGGATGGCCGCGTCCAGCTGGCGTACCCCGAGAAAGTCCCGTTCATCACCAAAGGCCTGTATGAAGGGCAACAGCCATCCATTGGCCCCCAAGGCCCCGTCCAATAGAGCAGCATCTCAGGATCAGTACGTACCCCGTGGTCGAGGTCTAAGTGCGCAAGCTTTGTGTGGCGACGTTCGCGACCTTCCTGCTCAGCGCTGTCTGCGTCGCCGCGGAACGTTCCGTGTCCGATGTAGCCAAGGCGGTCGACGACCACTACAACCGGCTGCAGGCCTTCTCCGCCGATTTCAGTGAGCTCTATCACGGCGCCGGCAGCACGCGCGCCGAGAGTGGCAAGCTGTGGCTGAAAAAGCCGGGGAAGATGCGCTGGGAGTATCAGCAGCCGCGGGAGAAACTCTTCGTCACCGACGGTTCCACCGCGTACTTCTACGTCCCCGGCGACCAGCAGGCACGGCGGGCGCCGGTAAAAAAGCTGGACGACCTGCGCTCGCCGCTGCGCTATCTCCTCGGCAAAACGAAGTTGCAGAAAGAGTTTGTGGGCCTCGACTTCGCCCCCAATGTCGCCCCGCTCGCGCCCGGAAACATCGTGCTGCGTGGACAGCCGAAGTCGATGGCCGACCGTGTGACCGGCGTGGTCCTCGAGATCGCGCCTGGTGATCGCAACCATATTGTCCGCATCATCGTGGAAGAGGTGGACGGCTCGACCACCGAATTCCGCTTCCGCAACATCATCGAGAACGCGGCGATCGAGGACGCGAAGTTCCGCTTCACTCCGCCGCCGGGCGTGCAGCTCATCGAATCCACCGAGGTCGCTCCCTGACTTTCGTCGCACCCTGACGTCGCCGCGGAAAAACCCGCTTCGGCCGCGGATTTAGAGGGCAAGAAGAGGCGCTTTCCGCGTCTTATGGATAGGGAGACAGGGAGATTGGGCGACAGGGCCGGGTGTGTGTGCGTGCCCGAAGCGGCGGAACCACGGTGTTAGACTGACTGTTTGCCATGCCGGAATTCCTCGTCAAAGTAGCGGACGATCGCGGGCAGGTCGCGCAGCACGTGGAGAACGCGCGCTCGCTGGAAGAGGCGCGTGAGCGTTACGTGCAACAGGGGCTGCTCGTCTACTCGGTGAAGCCGCGCGGCGTGCTCGCCGGCGGCGGACTGCGGCAGCAGCGCCGAGTGAAGATGGAACAGTTCGTCATCTTCAACCAGCAGTTCGTCACCCTGGTGCGCGCCGGATTGCCCATCCTGATGTCGCTCGAACTGCTCGCCAAGCGGCAGCGCGATCCGCGATTGAAGGCGTGGCTCGAGAACGTGCGCGACCGCGTCCGCGGTGGCGAAGTGCTCTCGCAGGCCTTCGAGGCGCAGGGCGTCTTCCCCCGCATCTACACCACCACGGTGCTGGCGGGCGAGCGCAGCGGCAACCTGGAAGAAGTACTGACGCGTTACATCGCCTTCGAGCGCATCTCGCTGGCCTTCAAGAAGAAGCTGAAAGCGTCGTTGATCTATCCCGCGCTGCTCTTCTTCCTGGTGTTCTGCATGCTCATCTATCTGATCACCTACGTGGTGCCGCAGTTCAACAAACTCTACGAAGGACTCAACGCCCAGCTGCCGCCCGTCACTGTATTCATGCTGGATATGGGTGTGGCGGCGCAGCACTACGGATTGATCGCGTTGCCCTTCCTGCTGATCGGCGCCTTCCTGCTGTGGCGCTGGACGCGCAGCGACTCCGGCGGCGAGTGGCTCGACCGCATGCGCTTGCGCGTTCCCTTGCTGGGCGACATCTGGCTGAAGTACCAGGTGGCCATGTTCGCGCGCATGATGTCTACGCTGCTGACTGGGGGGCTGCCGCTGGTCAACGCGCTGGAGACCTCGGCGAATTCGATGTCCAGCCGGCTGATCTCCGGTGGCATCCAGTTAGCCGCACATCGCGTGCGCGAAGGCATGGCACTCTCGCGCAGCATGGAAGAAGCGAAGGTGTTTCCCGAGCTGGCAGTCGAGATGACGGAAGTCGGCGAATCCACGGGCGCGCTGCCGCAGATGCTCAGCTCGGCGGCGGAGTTCTACGAGGAAGACGTGCAGACGGCGCTCTCCGCTTCGCTCTCGCTGATCGAGCCGGTCATCCTCATCTTCATGGGCGTGGTGGTGGCGTTCGTCCTTATATCCTTATATATGCCGATCTTCAGTCTGGGAGCGGCAGGACAACTGCACTGATACGGGAGTCGAATGGCTGACAAGAATATCTTTTTGAACGGTGGAAGCGGCGGGAAGCCTCCGCGGCCGCCGCGGGGGCTGGGAAAAGCCAACGGCGGAGACTCGCCGGACAATGAAGAACAGCGTGCTCGCGATCTCGCGCGCCGCTATCGCGCCGAGTTCGTGGACATGAAGGACCACCACATGGACCACGAGCTCTTCCGCTCGGTGCCGGTGGACCTGATGTTCCGCTACAACTTCATCCCGCTGGAACAGACTGCGGACGGCCGCCTGGTGATCGCCATCGCCGATCCCAGCCAGCTGATGATGATCGACGAGATCGGATTGCTGCTCGGCAAGCGCATCGTGACCAAGGTCGCCACGCTCTCGCAGATCGGCAACATCCTCAAGAAGACCGAGCAATCCCAGCGCGTGCTGCAGGAGGCCAGTGAGGGCTTCACCCTCGACGTGGTCAAAGAAGACGAGCTCACCGACGAGACCATCTCGATCGAGCGGCTCACCGCCGACGCCGACTCGCCCATCATCCGCCTGGTCGATACCACCATTTTCAGCGCGCTGCAGCGCCGCGCGAGCGATATCCACATCGAGACCAACGACGACTCGGTGGTCATCAAGTACCGCATCGACGGCGTACTGCAGCAGGCGATGGCGCCGATCGCGAAAGAGCACCACTCCACCATCATCTCGCGCGTGAAGGTGATGAGTGAACTCGATATCGCCGAGCGCCGCGTGCCGCAGGATGGTCGCTTCCGCGTGCGCTACGGCGTGCCCGCGCGCTCCATCGATTTCCGCGTCTCCATCATGCCGACCATCCACGGCGAGAACGCGGTGCTCCGCGTGCTCGACAAAGAGTCGATGAGCGAGAAGTTCAAGCACCTCACCCTCGACGTGGTCGGGTTCGATGAAGACGACCTCAAGCGCTTCCGCCGCTTCATCGCCGAACCGTACGGCATGGTGCTGGTGACCGGGCCCACCGGCTCGGGCAAGACGACCACGCTCTACGCCGCACTCAACGAGATCAAGACCGAGGAAGACAAGATCGTCACCATCGAAGATCCGGTCGAGTACCAGATCCGCGGCGTCACCCAGATCCCGGTCAACGAGAAGAAGGGCCTCACGTTTGCCCGCGGACTGCGCTCCATCCTGCGTCACGATCCCGACAAGATCATGGTAGGCGAGATCCGCGATACCGACACCGCGCAGATCGCCATCCAGTCGGCGCTTACCGGCCACCTGGTGTTCACCACCGTCCACGCCAACAACGTGGTCGACGTGATCGGACGCTTCCTCAACATGGGCGTGGAAGCCTATAACTTCGTGAGCGCGCTCAATTGCATCCTGGCGCAACGGCTGGTGCGCGTGATCTGCGATTCCTGCAAGCAGCAGATCCACTACACCGCGGAGCAGCTCGAGGCCAGCGGCCTCGAGCCGCCGGCTTGGAACAACGTGGCGTTCTACGAAGGAGAAGGGTGCATCGAGTGCGCCGGCACGGGATATCGCGGGCGGACGGCGATCCATGAGCTGCTCGACCTGAGCGACCGCGTGCGCGAGATGATCCTGGAGAAGAAACCGACCTCGGAGATACGGCGCGCGGCGGGCGAGGAAGGTATGCGCTTCCTGCGTGAGTCGGCGCTGGCTAAAGTGCGGGCAGGGATCACGACCCTGCGCGAGATCAACAAGGTCACTTTCATCGAGACCACGCGCTAGCTGCAAACGGAGCAATCGGGAATGGAGCACTTGGGGTAGGGACCAATGGGTTACGGACCAATGGGGTACGGACCAAAGATCGCTTGCGAGATCGCCGCCGACCGCGTGGTTGCGGCGCGCGTTGCCCAAGCGCAGCCCGTGGTGGAGGTGTTTTCCGTGCGTTCGCTGCCGCCGAGAGCGCTGGGACCCTCGCTCGCCGCCGGCAACGTGATGGACCGCGATGCGGTGCGCGCGGCGGTAAGCAACGCACTCGCCACCGTGGGCGGCGGCACCCGCGATGTGATCGCCATCCTGCCCGACGCCGCGGTGCGCGTGAACTTGCTCGAGTTCGACAAGCTGCCCGACCGCCATGAAGAAGCGGCGGCGCTCGTCCGCTTCCGCTTGCGCAAGGCACTGCCCTTCGACATGGAGCACGCGGCACTGTCGTTTGACGTGCGCAGCGGCAATGGCAGCAAGCACGTGGTGGCCGCCGTCGCACCCGCCGCCGTGGTCGCGGAATACGAATCGATATTCGCCGACGAAGGCTACAACGCGGGCATCGTGCTGCCCTCGGCCCTGGCGATGCTCGGCAACATCGAAGGCGAGCGCCCGGCGATGATCGTGAAGGTCGATGCCACCACCATCACGGTGGCCATCGTGGACCAGGGCGAGCTCCGCCTCATCCGCGTGCTCGAGAACGCTTCCGGCGCCGCCGTCACGGGCGAACAACTGGCCAGCGAGGTCTATCCTTCAGCCGTTTTTTTTGAAGACACATACCACGCGCGCGTGGAAAGCGTGTACGTGGCCGGGATCGTTCCGCTGCAACAGATCGCGCCCGCGCTCGAGGCGCATACCGAAGCCCGCGTCCATGAACTGGTGAGCGGGCGCCACGTGGAACCAGGTTCGGCAGATGCTGCCGCGCGCGGCGCGCTTGCCGCCGTGGTGGGAGCGTTGGTCGGCTGATGCGCTACCAGATCAATCTCGCGAGCCGTCCGTATATCGATGCGCGGCGCTTCTACACCAACTGGCTTGCCGGCCTCGGGGCGCTGTTCTTGCTCGCCGCATTGCTGGTGGGCCTCGCGCTGCACGCGCTCGTCGGCTCGCGCCAAGTGGCGGGCGAGGTGCGCAAGATCAAGGCTCAGATCGCCAAGCTCGACGAGCAGCGCGCGCGCGCGGAAGAAGTGATGAACCGGCCCGAGAATCGCGACGTCCGCGAGAGATCCAGGTTCCTGAATGGGACCATCGCACGCAAGGCCTTCTCCTGGACGCAGGTCTTCGAAGAGTTGGAGCGCGTGGTGCCGCCACGGGTGCACGTGCTCTCCATCCACCCCGAGGTGAAGAACGATCAGGTGCAGCTCGTGATGCGGGTAGCCGGCGACTCGCGCGCGAGCGTGGTCGAGCTGCTGCGCCGCATGGAAGGGTCGCAGAGTTTTCGCAATCCGCAACTGCGCGCTGAAGACGTGCGCCAGACATCGAATGGTGGCGCCCAGGTCGAATTCGAGATCTCGGCACAGTATGTGCCGCAGGTCTACGCGCCGAAAGTCGCGCCGCCGATTGCCGCGGCCCGGGGAGGCGATTGATGCGCGACTTTGAAGCCGTACGGCGCCGCTTCATCGCGCTCGGCATCGTGCTGACGGTGATCGCGCTGGCCGCGGGAATATTCCTGCTGACGCCCTTGGGAAAATCGCGCGCATATCTGCAGCAGGAATACAGCCGGCTGTTCGCCGAGAAGAACCGCAAGCAGGCGGAGAGCGGCTCGCTGGAGAATATCGACCAGAAGCTGGGGACGGCGCGGCAGCAGATTGACACCTTCTATCGCGACCGCCTGCCGCAGCAATATTCCGTCGTCACCGCGGAACTGGCCAAGCTGGCTTCGCAGAGCGGCGTGCGACTAGGGCAGGTGAAGTACGACGAGGATAGGGATCTCCCCGGGCCGGGCGTGCGGACGTTACACATCGCCGCGAGCGTCAACGGCAACTACGTGAACATCGCCAAGTTCATCAACGCGCTGGAGCGCGACCGCACGCTGTTCGTGCCCGCGAGCGTGGAGCTTGCCGAAGGTCAGGGCGGCGTCACCCTGCAGCTCAAACTCGATACCTACCTGCGCGAAAGCAGCGCCCGCGGGACCGGTGGTGCATGATGAACAGCGAAGCGAGCGGTGGATGATGAAAGTCGGCGCGGAAAACAAGAAGGTGCTGGTCGCGACGGTCGTGCTCGCCGTGATCGCCATCGCGCTCGCCATCCGCATGATCGTGCTCCTGAACGAGGGGCCGGCGGTGGCAGCGACGCCTACGGCGTCTTCCGGTCAAAGCGTCCAGACGGCGCCGCCGGCGCGACGTATCCCGCGCGCGGCGCAGGCGAAGCTGCCCCAGGCAGACTCGCTCGATCCCACGCTCAAGCTCGACTTGCTGCAGGCCAGCGAAGGGACGGAGTACAAGGGCACCGGTAGAAACATCTTCCAAGCCAAGGCCGAGGAGATCCCGCAGCCCATCGTGCCGCCGGGGCCGAAACCCCGGCCCCAGATGGTTTGCCCGGGCGATCCGCGGTGCCCGCCACCGCCCATCCCGCTGAAGTTCTATGGCTTTGCCAGCCGGCCGGGCGAGCCTAAAAAGATATTCCTCTCCTCCGCGGACGGGGACATCTTCATCGCCGCCGAGGGCGAGGTGGTGAACCGGCGCTACCGCGTGCTGCACATCGGCGTGAACTCGGTGGAGATCGAAGACGTGCTGCAGAACAACCGGCAGACCATCCCGCTAACGCAGGGATGATTGATGAATAACGACGAGAAATGAGAGTCGCGACCCGATTCCGCCGCCTGCCCAGCCCTGAGTCAGGCTACGTCCTGATGGTGATCCTGCTCATGCTGGCGCTGCTGATGATCGCGCTGGTGGCGATCGCGCCGCGCGAGGCGGCGCAGATCCGCCGCGACCGCGAAGAAGAGACCATCCACCGCGGAACGGAATACGCGCGCGCGGTGAAGCGTTTCTATCGCAAGGTGGGGCGCTATCCCACGCGCATCGAGGAGCTGGAGAGCACGAACAACATGCGCTTCCTGCGCAAGCGTTACACCGATCCCATGACCGGGCAGCCGTTCCGCGTGCTGCACTACGGCGAGCAGAAGAGCGTCCCCAAAGGCCTGTTCGGCGCGCCGATAGGCGTGGCCGGAAGCGCAGGCGCAGGTGGAGGCGGCCTCTCGGCGGGCGCCGGTGGCGGCTTGCCGGGCGCCATCATCGGTAACGCGATGGGCGGGAGCCCCCTGGGTGGAGGTCAGGCGAGTGGTGGTCAAACAGGCGGAGGCATGGGCGCACCGACATTCGGCGGGACTGCGCCCGGCAGCAGCGTTGCTGGGAGCGGTGGAACCACTGGCGGCACTGCCGGAACCCCGGCGAGCAGCATGGGTACGTTAGGCAGCGGCCCGACCTTCGGTGGCGCTCCCATCATTGGCGTCGCGGGCACGAAGGATCAAACGTCGCTCAAGACGTGGAATGACAAGACGAACTATCGCGATTGGGAGTTCTATTACGATCCGCGCTTCGATACGCAACCGCAACCACAGCTGGCGGTGCCGGGCGGAGTGGGCCAGCCGGGCAATCCGGCTGGCGGAACGAATCCGCCGGGGCAGGGGCCGAAGT
>JALYLW010000158.1 GCA_030774055.1 Acidobacteriota bacterium | reverse complement strand
CAGAATGGCAAAGGCGGCGGTGGGCGGGACGCCCGCCGCACAGCCGGCGGGACGCCGGCGCTACGCGGCCGTGGTCGCCTTCTCTTCCACGAACGCTTCGGCGTGGTCGAGGACTTCATGGACGAGCGCGGGCGAATCGGCCTCGCAGTAGAGCCGCAGCATCGGCTCGGTGCCGGAGGCGCGGAATAGGAGCCAGGTTTCTACGTTCTGGCCGGGTTTCGACTTGGTGTCTTTCGACTTGGTGTCTTTCGTCTTGGTGTCTTTCGTCTTGGTTTCGAGGTAGAGCTTCACGCCGTCGATGTTCTCGCTGCGCAGGACTTTGTACGGACCAATGGTGTTTGGTCCGGCGGCGGCGCGGCGCACAGCGCCATCCTTCACCTCGTTCGAGACGTGCAGGTCGCGGCGGCCGTAGTGATGCGGTCCGTACTCGTTTTGCAGGTCGTTGACCAGCTGCGCGAGCGTCTTGCCTTCTTCCGCCATCACAGCCGCAAGCAAGAGAGCGTTGAGTGAGCCATCGCGCTCGGGCAGGTGGCGCGTGATGCCGATGCCGCCCGACTCTTCCCCGCCGATGAGAATGTCTTCGGTGAGCATGAGGTCGCAGATGTACTTGAAGCCGATGGCGGTCTCGAAGAGCCTGCGCTTGTGCTTGGCCGCGATCTTGTCGAGCATCTTCGTGGTGGAGAAGGTCTTGGCCACGGCGCCGGGCCACTGCTTGCGCTCGACCAGCCAGCGCAGCAGGATGGAAAAGATCTTGTGCGAATCGACGAAGGCGCCATGTTCATCGACGGCGCCGATGCGATCGGCGTCACCATCGGTGGCAAAGCCGGCGTGGCACTTCTCGCGCACCACCGTCTCTTGCAGCAGCTTGATGTGGGGCTCGATGGGCTCGGGATTGATGCCCGGAAAGAGCGGATTCAACTCGCCGCGGATCTCGACGTGGGCGATGCCGTCGCGCGCGAAGATGGACTTCAAGATCCCGCGGCCGGCGCCGTACATCGGATCGACGGCGAACTTGAAGCCGGCGCGCTTGATGCGCGCCATGTCCACGAACGAGCACATGGCGTCGATGTAGGGCGGCTTGAAATCGGCTTCTTTAATCATGCCAGGCGTGATCTTCGCCGGCGTATCTTTCGGGGCGGCGCCGGGATCGAAGTTCAGCTCGGCTTCGATGGCCTTCATGATGGCCGGCGTCGCCGGCCCGGCATACTTCGCCTTGAACTTCAGTCCATTCCAGTTCCACGGATTGTGGCTCGACGTGACCACCACTCCGCCAGCGGCGTTGAAGTGCCGGACGGCGAAGGAGACGCCGGGCGTGGGCGTGTAGTCCGTCGCCAGCGTGACGGGGATGCCGGCGGCAGCGAGCGTTTCCGCGACCACGCGCGCGGCTTTGGGCGAGGCGAAGCGTGTGTCGTAGCCGACGACGAGACCTTTGCGATGGTCCTCATGCTTGCGGACGTAAGCAGCGATGGCCGCCGCGACGCGGCGAACGTTCTCGAAGATGAAATCGCCGGCGATGATGCCGCGCCAGCCGTCGGTGCCGAACTTGATCTCTGCTGCCATGATTCGAATGCTCCGGGAGTCAGTACTACAGCAACCGGTCAAGCTTTTTCCGTTCTAGTTCCTTCACCAGCTTGCCAACATCTTGCGAACGCTCGCGGGTGGTGACAAGCAAGGCGTCGTCGGTCTCGACCACGACCACGCCTTTTACCCCGACGGCGGCCACGAACTTTTTGGGCGCGTAGATGTAGTTGCCCTCGGCATCGAGCGCGAGCCCGCTCTTGGATTCGATCACGTTCGAGCCCTTACCATCACGGGCGTGATGCTCGTAGAGCGCGGCCCATGAGCCAAGGTCGTTCCAACCGAAATCCGCCGGGAGGCAGTAGAGATTCGAGGAGTGCTCGCCCTTGGCGGAGCGTGGCTCGAGCACGGCGTAGTCCACGCTGATGTTCTCGCACTTGGGATAGAGCTTGGCAAAAGTGCTATCGAACTTTTTCGTTCCCCACGCATCGGCGATCTGCTGGAGGTAGGGCGAGGATTCCGACAGGTGTTCGCGCAGCGCGTTGGCGAGGGTGCGCGCGCCCCAGATGAAGACGCCGGAGTTCCAGAAATAGTTGCCGGCAGCGACGAACTCCTCCGCCTTCTCGAGCGCGGGCTTCTCGGTGAAGCGTTTCACGCGCAGGACGCCTTTGTGTTTCTCGCCGGCCTCGATGTATCCGTAGCCGGTCTCGGGACGCGTGGGCGTGACGCCGATGACGACGATGTTGTCGCCGGCGGCGGCGAGTTCGGCGGCGCGGGCGACCGTCTTGCGAAACTTTTTCTCGTCTGCGATGACGTGGTCGGCGGGAAACATGCCGATGACGGCGCGCGGGTCGATGCGCTCGAGGATGAAGGCGGCGAGTCCGATGGCGGGCGCGGTGTTGCGCGGCGCGGGCTCGGCGATGATCTGCTTGCGGTCCACGCCTTTGAGCTGGCCGGCGATGATCTCGCTGAGGTCGTCGTTGGTGATGACCCAGAAGCGCTCGGGCGGGGCCAGCGGCGCGAGGCGCACGACCGTCTGCTGGATCATGGTGGTGTCGCCATCGAGCGCGAGCACTTGCTTCGCCAGCTTCTTGCGCGAGCGCGGCCAGAAGCGGGTGCCGCGGCCGCCGGCAACGATCACGGGATAGAGCGGCGGGACTCTAGCCATCGCTTCTCACCAGAGATCCTTGCGGGAGTAGGGGTTCCTCGACTCGCGCTCGCTGGCACTCGCGCATCGCTCGGAATGACAATTCAAAGTCAAAAGCCGCGGCCGAGGGCGTCCGCGCCACACGCTCGCGCATCGCTCGGAAT
>JALYLW010000157.1 GCA_030774055.1 Acidobacteriota bacterium | reverse complement strand
GCACGAAGGTACACGAAGGTTTTTCTTTATGAATCTCGCGGGAACAGCACCGGCGCGCTCCCCAAGAGACGTCAGTCACGCGGTTATCACCGCCGCGATGAAAGTGCATACGGTGCTTGGACCGGGGCTGCTGGAGAGCGCTTACGAGGCTTGCTTGGCGCACGAACTGCGCAATGCCGGCCACAAGGTGGATTGCCAGCTTGCGTTACCCATCGTGTACGACGGCGTGCAGCTGGATGTCGGATATCGCATCGACATGCTGGTCGATGACGTCGTGGTGATCGAGATTAAGTGCGTCGGGGCAATCAATAACGTCCATAAAGCGCAAATCATCTCCTATTTGAAGCTAAGCAAGCATTCGCTAGGACTGATCGTGAATTTTCATGTCGAACACCTGAAGGACGGGATCAAGCGATTCGTGTCCGGAAACAAATGGAAATGAATTCCTTCGTGAACCTTCGTGACCTTCGTGGTTAAACGAACTTAAAGAAGAGGACGAAATGGCAACCGCAGCGATACCGAAAACCAAGACTGCCGGCGGCAGCTGGCTCATCGAAGACCGTCCGCTAGAAGACGTCTTCACGCCTGAAGACTTCACTGACGAGCATCAGCAGATCGTCGCCACCACCGAAGAGTTCGCGCTCAAAGAGATCGTGCCCAACATCGAGCGCATCGAGCACAAGGAGTGGGCGGTCACGCGCGAGCTCATCAAGAAGGCCAGCGAGATCGGCATTGCCAACGTCGACGTGCCGGAAGAATTCGGCGGCTCCGACATGGACAAAGTGTCGAGCGCGATCATCGCGGACCGCATCGCCAAGAGTGGCTCGTTCTCGGTGAGCTGGGGCGCGCACGTCGGCATCGGCACGTTGCCCATCGTTTATTTCGGCACCGCGGAGCAAAAGCAGAAGTACCTGCCCAAGCTGGCGTCGGGCGAGTGGATCGGCGCCTACGCGCTCTCCGAATCCACCTCTGGCTCGGACGCGCTCAATTGCCGCACGAAGGCCGTCCTCTCCGCCGACAAGAAGCACTACGTGCTGAATGGCGAGAAGATGTGGATCACGAACGCGAACTTCGCCGACGTCTACGTGGTGTTCGCCAAGATCGATGGCGAGAAGTTCACCGCGTTCATCGTGGAACGCGGCTTCCCTGGCTTCTCCGTCGGCGCGGAAGAGAAGAAGCTTGGCATCCGCGGGTCTTCTACTGCCCCGCTGATACTCAACGATTGCCAGGTGCCGGCCGAGAACCTGCTCGGCGAGATCGGCAAAGGACACATCATCGCCTTCAACATCCTGAACATCGGGCGCTTCAAGCTCGGGGCGGGATGCGTGGGCGGCGTTCGCACTGCGCTCGCGAACGCGACTGGATACGCCAAGCAGCGCAAGGCGTTCGGTAAATCCATCAGCGAGTTCGGCCTGGTGCGCGAGATGCTCGCCAACATGGCCATCGGCGTCTTTGTCGGCGAGGCGCTGGCGTATCGCACGGTGGGAATGATCGACGCCGCGCTCTCCGATATCGACAAAAAGTCGCCGGACGCTTCCACGCAGATCCGCAAAGGCATCGAGGAGTACGCCGTCGAGTGCTCGATCCTGAAGGTCTGGGGCTCGGAGGCGATCGACCGCGCCGTCGACGACACGGTGCAGATCTACGGCGGCTACGGCTTCGTCGAGGAATATCCCGCCGAGCGCGCCTATCGCGACGCGCGCGTCAACCGCATCTTTGAAGGGACGAACGAGATCAACCGCCTCATCATCACCGGCTGGCTGCTGAAACGCGCCATCAGCGGAAAGCTCGCGCTCATGCCCGCCATCAAGCGAACGCTCGATGAAGTGATGGCCGGACCGTCGATGGGTGAGGAACTCGAAGGCGCGCTCGCCGACGAGCGCAAGCTCGTGGCCCAGGCGAAGAAGCTCACGTTGCTCATCGCCGGCGCCGCCTCGCAGAAATACATGATGGCGCTCGCCGACCAGCAGGAGATCATGGGCGCCATCGCCGACATGGTGATCGAGACGTTTGCGATGGATTCGGCCGTCGTCCGTACGCGTAAGCTCATCGAGAAGAATGGCGAGTCGCAGTCGCAGCTCGCCGTTGCCATGACGCAGTGCTACCTGATGGACGCGATGCAGAAGATCGAGTCAGCCGCTCGCAAGGTGGCCCCGGCGGTCGCCGAGGGCGACATGCTGCGCAGCCAGATGGCCATCATCCGCCGCCTCGCCAAGCACGAACCGGCAAACACCATCGCGCTGCGGCAAAAGATCGCCGAGCGCGTGATCGAAGCGGGCAAATACACGCTCTAGAGCCTATTGGCCACGGATTTCCACGGATAGCACGGATAAGAAAACAGATCCCTGTTCATCCCTGAGATCCGTGGCTAGTCTTTTTTCCTTTTCAACTCTTCCATCGTCGAGCTCACCAGCGCCTTCGAATCGTTGAGCAGCTTCAGGATGATCTGCACGTCCATCGCCGGCTTGCCCGGCTGGCGCGCGCTCTGGCAATAGACGCCGTGCTGCCCTACCAGCACGATGGCGTCGGTGAGCACGTCGAGCGTGGCGGCGAGCCGGCCGCGCGGCACGCCCATCTGCAACTCATAACGCTCCAAGTCTTCTTGGCGCTCATCGAATATCGACATGCCAGGATTGTAGACTGATGTCTGTAGACTGATGCGTCACGGATAACTCCTGGGAGGAAGCCATGCGCCGTTCCGTTATTCTCGTTTTCGTCCTTGCTGTTTCCCTCGCTACCTTCGCGCAGAAGCCGGCGAAAGATAAATCGCAGCGACCCAGCCCGCCCGCCACGCCCGCCGTCTGCACCTTCGCTGACGGCAAGACCATCACCGTGGATTACAGCGTTCCAGCGATGAAGGGCCGCAAGATCTATGGTGGGCTCGTGCCGTTCAACCAACCGTGGCGCACCGGCGCGAACGAAGCGACCACGTTCGTGCCGGCGACGGACGTGGTCATTGGCGGGGTCACCATTCCCGCCGGCAACTACACGCTCTACACGTTACCCGCACCCACGCCCGGCGAAAAAGCGTGGAAGCTGATCATCAGCAAGAAGACAGGGCAGTGGGGCATCCCGTATCCCGAAGGCGAGGACCTCGGACGCTTCGAGATGAAGACGGAGCTGATCGAGATCCCCATGGAGAAGCTGCACATCTCGTTGATGAACAAACCACGCGCCAAAGATGTTTGCACCTTGCGCATCGACTGGGAGAAGACGCGCGCCTACGTGGACGTCGCGGAAAAGAAGTAGCGGCTTCCATGTCTGCCGGCGTGGAGAGGATCGATGACACGCGGGCAACACCCGCCGTCCGCGGATTCCTGCACCGGCCGGCGCAGCCTTCGCCGTCACACGACGCCGTCGTCCTCACCCACGGCGCCGGCTCGGACTGCAACGCGCCGCTCCTCATCGCACTCGCCGAAGCTTTCGCAGATGTGGGATGGGTGGTACTGCGTTGCGATCTTCCCTATCGCCAGGCGCGGCCGCATGGCCCTCCGCGTGGCTCGGGCGCCGAAGATCGCGAAGGACTTCGCCGCGCGGTGGAAGTCTTGCGGGAACATACGGGCGGCTGCATTTTTCTCGGTGGCGCTTCCTACGGCGGACGGCAAGCGACCATGCTTGCCGCTGAGGATCAGAAGGTGTGTGCCGGACTCCTCGTGCTCTCCTACCCGCTGCATCCGCCGGGCAAGCCCGAGCAGCTGCGCACCAAACACCTGCCGCTGATCCGCGTACCGGCGCTGTTTGTCAGCGGCGCCAAAGACCCATTCGGCTCCCCGGCGGAGATCGAGAAAGCGCTGAAGCTTATCCCCGTTCCGGCCGCTTTCCTCATGATCGAGGGCGCCGGCCATGATCTGGGCTTCGGCCGCCGCGCACGCAGCAAGAACAGCGCCCCCGGCAACAACGATGACCTGCCGCGGCGCATCGTCACGGCCTTTCGCGGCATCGTGGAGTAGGGCCGGGAGAGTACGATTCAAACCGACGCAGGTGTTGCCTTATGCCTGAGCGCTTCGTGTTTCCCGATCATCGCGAGCTCTTCGCCAAGAGCAACGAAGTGAAGTCCGGCGATCAATTGGCCGGGATCGCCGCGAGCTCCGAGCGCGAGCGCGTGGCCGCGAAGCGCGCGCTCGCCGACCTTCCCCTGGCGGAGATCATCGCGCATCCGCTCATCGATCCCGATACCGACGACGTCTCGCGGTTGCTCGCCGATACCTGGGACGAAGATGCGTTCCAGCCCATCCGTTCCTTCACCGTCGGCGGATTCCGCGAGTTCCTGCTCGCCGACGGCGCCACCGAAGCGAAGCTCAAGGCGATGCAATGGGGCATCACGCCGGAGATCGCCGCCGCCGTCGCCAAGCTGATGAGCAACCGCGACCTGGTGCTGGCCGCGGGAAAACTACGCAACGTCACGCGCTGCCGCAACACCATGAGCGAGCGCGGCGTGCTCGGCGTCCGCATCCAGCCTAATCATCCGGCAGACGATCTTGGCGGCATCCTGCTCTCTACTTTCGAGGGACTGCTCTTCGGCTGCGGCGATGCCGTCATCGGCGTGAATCCGGCGACCGATTCGGTGGCCGGCGTCGCGCGCATCCTGCACGCCTTCGATCGGCTCATGCAGGCGTACAAAGTCCCCACCCAGTCCTGCTGCCTCGCGCACATCACCACGCAACTCGCCGCCATGGACACCGGCGCGCCCGTGGATCTTCTCTTCCAATCCGTTGCCGGCACCGAAGCGGCGAATCGCAGCTTTGGGATAACGCTGGCGATGCTGCGCGAGGGCCGCGAGCGCGTGCTCGAACATCATGGCCAACGTGATGTGCCGTGGTTGGGCACGAACGTGATGTACTTCGAGACCGGCCAGGGCAGCGCGCTCTCCGCCGAAGCCCACCACGGCGTGGACCAGCTCACGCTCGAAGCCCGCGCCTACGGCGTGGCGCGCGTCTTCGACCCCTTCATCGTCAACAGCGTCGTCGGTTTCATCGGACCGGAGTATCTCTACGACGAGCGGCAGATCATCCGTGCGGGACTCGAAGACCATTTCATGGGCAAGCTGCTCGGGCTGCCCATGGGCTGCGACGTCTGCTACACCAACCACGCGGAGGCTGATCAGAACTCCGCCGACAATCTGATGGTGCTGCTCACCGCAGCGGGCTGCAACTATTTCATGGGCGTGCCGTGCGGCGACGATGTGATGCTCAACTACCAATCCACCAGTTATCACGACGCCGTCGCCATGCGCCGGCTGTTCAACCTGCGCCCCGCGCCGGAGTTCCTCGCGTGGCTACAGCAGACCGGCATCTATCGCGATGGCGAACCCGCCCCGCTCGCCGCCGATGTGCGCCGCCGGCTCCTCAGCGGCCTCGATTCGGTGCTCCAGCAAGAGGGCGCGAAATGACCCACGAGCTGCGCTCGCCGGCGAGCGACGCTGCGTGGCCCGAGCTCGTGCGCCAGGTCCGCGCGCGCACCCCGGCACGCCTGCTCGCCGCGCGCGTGGGAGTTTCTTACGACAGCGAGACGCAGCTTCGCTTGCGCGAAGATCATGCCGCCGCGCGCGACGCCGTCCGCACCGAGTTCGATCTCGAGCTGCACCTCGGACGCGAGTTCGTCGCCGCTGAAAGAATCCTTGTGGTGAGCACGCGCGCCGCTTCCAAGCGTGAATACCTGCTGCGGCCGGATCTCGGCCGCCGCTTCAGCGATGCCGCAACCGCACAGGTCGCGGCCCAGTGTCCGCCCGGCGCAGACTTGCAGATCGCCATCGGCGATGGACTCTCCGTCACTGCCGTCGCCACCCAGGTCCCCCAGTTGCTGCCCGTGCTCCAGCGCGAAGCCGAGCGGCGCGGATGGCGGATGGGACAGACTTTCGCCATCCGCTATTGCCGCGTGGGCCTCATGAACCAGATCGGCGAACTCTTGCGCCCTGAGGTGCTGGTGCTGTTGATCGGGGAGCGTCCTGGCATGGCGACGGCCGAGAGCCTTTCCGCCTACATGGCATTCCGTCCGCACGCCGGACACACCGACGCCGACCGCAACCTGATCTCGAACATCCATGTCCGCGGCACGAACGTAGCTGCAGCAGCAGTGCGCATCGCTGACCTGGCGCAGCAGATGATGCAGCAACGCACCAGCGGGACGGCGGTAAAAGAAATCTTTGCACCCGATGCAGCGCGTCTGCCGGGCGGTGAGCGCTAGCCCAGCCGCCCTAACTCAACATCTGGGAGACGGCGGCTTCGGCATGGAGGCGCCCGGTATCGAGCAGACGAGGGCGGCTACCAGACCTTGCACACCTTCTCTGCCGCGTTGACCATCGGCTGCCCGGCCTTGCACGAGAATGCCTGCGAGAACTCCGGCATGTTCACGACCACGCCGTTCACGCGATACTTTGCCGGGGAATGCGGATCGGTGACGGCGCGCACTCGCATGTCCTCCGGACGCTCATTCGCGCACGCCCACTGCGCGAAGCCCACAAAGAAGCGCTGGTCGGGGTTGAGACCGTCCCGCGGCGCGAGCTGCTTGTTCTTGGTCGCGTCCTTCCACGCGATGTAAGCGAGGATCTCGCCGCCCAGATCGGCCACGTCCTCGCCCAACGTGAGCTTGCTGTTGATGTGGATGTCGTCCACCACCACGTACTGCGCGTATTGGTCCTGCACGCACTTGGTGCGGGTATCGAATTTCTCGCGGTCCTCTTTCGTCCACCAGTTCTTGAGGTTGCCTTGGGCATCGAATTGGCTGCCCTCATCGTCGAAGCCGTGCGTGAGTTCGTGGCCGATGGTGCCCCCGGTGTCGCCATAGTTCGGAGCGTCATCGAGCTTCGCGTCATAGAGCGGAGGCTGCAGCACGCCGGCGGCGAAGTTCACGTCGTTCATCTGTGGGTTGTAGTAGGCGTTGACGGTGGGCGGCGTCATGCCCCACTCGCCGCGGTCCACCGGCTGGCCGACTTTGTTGATGTCGCGCCGCCGCTCGAATTCGTTGGTGCGCGCGACGTTGCCTGCGAAATCATCGCGCGCGATGTGCACCGAACTGTAGTCACGCCACTTATCGGGATATCCGATCTTGTTGCGGATGCCTGCCAGCTTGGCCAGCGCCTGCTGCCTGGTCTCCGGACTCATCCAGTCGAGGTCGCGGATGCGCTGCCCCATGGCCGCTTCGATGCGGCGCGTCATGTCGAGCGTGCTGGCCTTCAACTCCGGGGAGAACAACCGCGTCACGTAGGCCTGGCCGAGCGCTTCTCCGAGATCGCGATCGGTGTACTGCACGCAACGCTTCCAGCGCGGCTGCTGCTCCTTCGCGCCGCGCAGGTACTTCCGGTAGAACTCGAAGTTCTCGTCCACGAATCTGGCCGGTAGATACGGCGAAGCAGGATCGACCACGTGGAACCGCAGATAAGTCTTCCAATCCGCGATGGAGTCGCTGGCCAGCTGCGCGCTGACTTGCTTGAGGTAGTCGGGCGTGGCGACGTTCAGGATCTGGAAGCTGGGATACTTCAAGGCCTGGTAGTAACCCACCCAGTCGATGTTGGGCGCGATCTGTGTGAGGTCCGCGACCTTCATCTTGTGTTTCAACTTGTAGGGATCGCGGCGGTCCACGCGGCTGAGCTGCGCCTTCGCCAGCGCGGTCTCCATGCGCATCACGGTAGCGGCATCTTGCTTGGCTGCGGCCGCGGGTTCGCCCATCAGCGCAAACACTTTCTGCACGTGCAGGAGATAGCGTTCGCGGATCTCCTTCGACTTGGCATCGTCTTTCAAGTAGTAGTCGCGGTCGGGCAGGCCCAAGCCGCCCTGGTCAAGCTCTGCGATCTGCTGCTCCGAATCGTCGGGATCCTGCGTCGACCCCTGGGCAAACAGGATGGTCCGCCCGTACGCGAACTGCAGCCGCGCGATGAGCGGCGTGATCTCTTTCGCGGACTTGAGTCTGGATATCGCGTCGAGGTCGGGCTCGAGCGCGGCTAAACCACGCTGTTCGACCTTGGTCTCGTCCATGCATGCGCGGTAGAAATCGCCGATCTCCTGCGTCACCACATCGCGCTTCTTTTCAGTGGCCGCCTGCGACGCCTGCTCCAGGATGCCGCGCAGGAAATTCAGATTGTCCTGATACAGCTTCCCGTAGACGGACCACGAAGTCTGGTCGGGCGGGATCGGATTCTTCGCCCGCCACCCGCCGCACGAGTAGCGATAGAAGTCGACGCACGGGTCGGCGGTTTTATCCATCGCCGCGACGTCGAGACTCGGCGTGTACGGCATCGTAGGCTCCGGCGCCGCCTTGGTTTGTGCGGTAGCAAGCATGCCGGAAAGCAGCAGGAGAGAGAGGCAGCACAGCAGCGGGTTGCGCATATTCACCTTGGACGCGGTCAGTGAGAGAACGTTAGGGGAGCAAAGCATGGTAACGCAGCGGCATCCGTAACGCAGCCTATGCGCAACAAAAGACAGGCGCTCTAGAGGACTAAGGTTCGAAATCCCGCCGCTGTGCAACCAAAGGCCAAGTAAGGGCCTTCTAATCACATAACGGCCCACCAAAACTGAGGCATCCTCAGTTCGTGGTGAGCTCATGTGAAGCCCATTTGCGACAAATGTCGCAACAGGGATAAGGGAACGAGGGGTGAAAGTATGCGAAAAACCGGATTGATGTGTACCGCGGTACTGCTTGGGTTCCTCGGAACCTCTGCGCTCGGCTACGCGCAGAATGACAACAAGCAGAAACAAGAGGAAAAGCAGGCCAAGCCGGCCAGGCCCGCGAAGGCCGCAAAGGAACAACAGCAGGCTGCGCCACAGCCAGACCGGAACCGTGGACAACAGCGCGCCCAGGAAGTCCGCCGGCAGCCCGACAACTCCGGGCAGCAGCGCGCCGAGGAAGTCCGTCGGCAGCAGCAGGACCAGCAGCAACAGCAGCGCGCCCAGGACGCCCGCCGTCAGCAGGACCAGCAGCAACAGCAGCGCGCCCAGGACGCCCGCCGTCAGCAGCAAGAAGAACAGCAACAGCGCGCCGTGGACGCTCGCCGTCAGCAGCAAGTACAGCAGCAGCAGCAACAGCAGCAGCGCGCCCAGCAGCAGTATCAGGACAGGCAGCAGCAACAGCGGGACGACACGTTGCGCCGTCAGCAAGAGCAGGAACAGCAGACGCGCGCCGACCAGGCACGCCGTCAGCAGGAATTGCAACAGCAGCGCGCGCAGCAACAGCAGCAGCAGGACCGTCCTTCAGGCTGGGACAACGGCAGAAAGACTGGCTGGAACGGCGGCAGCGTGCCTCCAGGACAGCAGGCTCGCCTGTCGCAGGACCGTCAGCAGCAGCTCATCCAGCAGCAGCAGCAGCGCGTAGCGCAGTACCGGCAGCGCCTGGACCAGGAACAGCGTCTGTCACAACAGCGCATCGCGCAGCTCCAGCAGCAACGGCGGATGGCGCAGTACCGGTATCAGCAGCGCTATTGGGATCACATCCGTCAGCAGCAGCAGCGGATCGCGAACCAGCGCTATGACTACAACAACGACCCCTACTTCTACACTGCTCCGAGCTATCGCTACTCCTACGGCAACAACTACTACGAGACCAACCAGTACGGCGCAGACATGCTGCGGCAGGCCGTGAACAACGGCTATGAGCAGGGCTTCTACGCTGGACAGGCGGACCGTCAGGACCGCTGGGGATACAACTACCAGGGGTCGAATGCCTACGAGGACGCGAACTACGGCTACGACGGCTACTACACCGACCAGAGCGCCTATAACTATTACTTCCGCCAGGGCTTCCAGCGTGGCTATGACGATGGCTACTACGGCCGCTATCAGTATGGTAGCTACACCAACGGCACCTATAGCATCCTCGGCAATCTGCTGTCGCGGATCCTCAACCTGCAGGCGCTTCGCTAAGCCGAAGCCTGCATAAAGCCACTAGCGCCCGTTCGCTGACTTTGAAGCAAGGTCAGTGGACGGGCGTATTTTTTTGGGTTGGGGGATGAGAAGAAGTTATGGCGGAGAGAGTGGGATTCGAACCCACGTTACCCTTGCGAGTAAACACGCTTTCCAAGCGTGCGCCTTCAGCCACTCGGCCATCTCTCCGCAGGTATTGCAGGAAGGCTTATTGAGGTGAGCTGCTTCTAGTTTATCGCATGCGACCCGTAACGCCGCGTCCCGCTACTCCTTACCCTCGTAGATCTGCTGCGCCAGATAGTTCTGGATGCCCATCTCGGCGATCATCCCCAGCTGCGCTTCGAGCCAGTCGATGTGCTCCTCTTCATCTTCCAGGATGTGCTGGAACAAGTCGCGCGAGCCGTTGTCGCCGAACGCGCAGCATAGCAGACAGCAGACCGCGCCCTAGAACTTGGTCACCTCGGTGAAGTTGAAGCCGCGCACTTTCATCGCCGGCACCACCATGTCGAATGATTCCTCGCCACTCGCGCGCACCGGCTCGCTCATCGCCTCCACGTTGAGCAGCATCTCGATCAGGCTCTGGTTGAAGCGGAAGTTGCGCAGCCCGGCGACCAGTTTGCCGTTCTCGATGAGGAAGGTGCCGTCGCGCGTCATCCCGGTCAGCATCTTCTCGTAGGGTTCGACTTCGCGGATGTACCACAAGCGCGTCACGAGCACGCCGCGTTCGGTACCGGCGACCATCTCGTCCACCGTCTTCGCTTCCCCCGCCGCCGGTCCGGCGAACACGATGTTCATCGGCGCCTCGCCCATCTCGTTAGGCAGCGGGAAGCCGTGCCCGGTCACGCGGACTTCGCCCACCTTCGCGGCCAGCGGAGATTTCTTCATCTTCTCCGCCGTCGCGCGGGCGTACACCAGGTTCTTCGGCACGCCTTTCGCGATCAGTTCGACGCGCTCGCGCCGCACGCCCTCACCATCGAAAGGTGCGCCCGACTGCAGCGGATGCCGCACGTCATCGTGTACCGTGATGTTCTCGCCGAACAGCTTCTTGCCGATGCGGTTCATCAGGAACGAGCGCTCGTCGAGCACCGACTGTCCGCCAAAATCGAAGAACATGAATCCCACCAGGTCGAGCACCGCCGCCGGCTCGAGGATCACGGTGTACTTCCCGGGCGCGATCTCCTTTGGCATGGCCGACTTCTTCGCCTTGCGCGCGGATACCTCCGCCAGCTCCAGCGGCTTCACCTGGGTGGCATCCGGCGAGTTGAACTTCTGCCAGCCCGAGCTGTCGCCGCCCAGCATGGTGATGGAGACCTCGGCCGACGTCTGCTGGTGATACGCGAACAGGCCCTTCGAATTGAGGATGGCCTCGGCGGAATCCGCGGAAGAAAATATCCCGGCGGCGGTCAGGTCGTTCTTCTTCGCCACCTCCACGATGCCGTGGACGCCGCGGGCGCGGTCTTCGGGCGTCAGCTTCGCCGTCTGCTCGAAGTAGCGCTGGGCTTCGCTCTGCGGTCCGTTCTGCGACGCGTCGCCCTGCTTCGGCGCCGCGCTCGCCTCGGCCAGCGGCAACATCTCCGGGTCGGTGTGCTGCACCTTCGAGATCGCCTCCGCGTCGGCCACGGCGCGGCGCAGCGAGTCGTCGTCGAACTTGTTGGTGGTGGCGCGTGCGGTGCGTCCTCCAAAGGCGGTGCGGATCGAGCAGATGTAGTTCTCTTCCGCCACGTTCTGATGGATGGTGTTGTTGGCAAAGCGCGTGAGCGCGTACTTGCCGCCCGCGATGAGGACTTCCACCTCGTCCGCGGTCACGAACTTCCGCACCTTCTCGAATATCTTCTGCGCTTTGGATTCGTTAAGCATTCTGTTCAGGCTCTCAGCAATCAGCTATCACGATCCTTTGTACGCGCTGCCGATCTTCACATTGCGGAAGCGCGCCGGCGCCGCGCCGTGGCCGGTGCCCATGGTCTGCATCGGCTGTCCCTTGCCGCAGTTCGGAGTGCCCCAGAGTGTCCACTGGTCGCGCGAGCAGATCGCATCCATCGAGTTCCAGAACTCCGTCGTGATGCCCGAGTACGACGGATTCTTCAGCATGCGTCCGAGCTTGCCGCCTTTGATCTCCCAGCCCGACTCGCAGCCGAACTGGAAGTTGTAGCGCTTGTCGTCGATCGACCACGAGCGATTGGTCTGCATGTAGATGCCGTCTTCGGTGTCGCTGATGAGTTGTTCGAAGGTCAGCGGCTGTTCGCCCGGCAGGATGGAGACATTCGTCATGCGGATGATGGGCAGCCGGCTCCAGCCTTCGGCGCGCATCGTGCCACCCGAGCGCGCAAGGCCGATCATCGCGGCAGTATCGCGCGAGGAAAGATATCCGGTGAATCGGCCGTTCGTGATGATGGGCGTGCATTGCGCGGCGACTCCTTCATCGTCGTACGCGAACGTGCCGAGTCCCGGACCGTGCGCCGGAGTAGCGTCTGCGACCACGTTGACGATGTCGGTGCCGTATTTCAGCTTGCGCAGCTTGTCGAGCGTGAGGAACGACGTCCCGGCAAAGTTCGCTTCCATGCCCAGCACGCGGTCGAGTTCGATGGGATGTCCCACCGACTCGTGGATCTGCAACCCAAGCTGCGAAGAATCGAGCACGATGGTGCCCACGCCCTGCGGACACTGTGGCGCAGCATGCAGCGCCACCGCTTCCTCGCCGATGCGGCGCGCGTTCTCGATCAGCTTGAGCTCGCCGATCAGCTCGTAACCTTTGTTCTGGAACTGTCCGCCGAAGGAGTTCGGATACGACCGCTTCTGGATCTCCGTGCCGTGGAAGGCATACGCGGCAAAGCCTCCGCCGGTGGTGGTGCGGGTCTGGTGGATCTCCGCGCCTTCGGAGGAATAGAACCACTGCTCGTAGCGCCGGAAATTCAGGTTCGCTTCCGCCAGCGTCACGCCCTTCACCGACGTGAGTTCTTTATCTACCGTCAGCAGGAGCGCGATGTTGTCTTCCACCGAAGTGGCGAACGGATCGATGCCGCACGCCGACTCCCAATCCGCGACGGCAGGCTTCTCCGGTACGAGCGTAACGTCGTATTGCTTCACCGTGGCCGACGAACGCGCGATGGCGACCGCCTGGGCCGCCGTGCGCTCCACCGACGCACGCGTAAGGTCGTCGGTGGCGGCGAATCCCCACGCACCCTCGGCGATCACGCGGATGCCGATGCCCAAGGTCTCGGA
Organism: Acidobacteriota bacterium; assembly: GCA_030774055.1. Taxonomy (NCBI): domain Bacteria; kingdom Pseudomonadati; phylum Acidobacteriota; species Acidobacteriota bacterium. Next base: position 12,732 of record JALYLW010000157.1, on the reverse strand, counting down.
AGCCGAGGCGTGGCCCACCTTGCCATTCTTGGTGGCGAGCGAGCGGTTACGCTCGTCGACGATGCGCAGGTCGCAGAAACTCGCGCCGCGCAGTTTCGCCGTGTTCAGCGCCCAGGAGGCGATCTCTTTCATCGACATGGCAGCATCGACATGGCAGCCGATGATGATAAATGGTTTGTGAGTTGCTGTGGGAAGGAACCCGAAAACGCTACCAGCCCTTGCGCTTCTTCAACTCCGTGATATGCGCCAGGTGATGCCGGCTGTGCCACGCGTAAAGTGCGAGGTACTGGTCGAGCGAGCGCTCGCCCATCTCCGGATGGTTGAACTTGCGCGCGTACTCTGCCGGCGTCATCGCTTTCAGGATGATGACCCAACGCGTGTGCACGGCCTCGAGCAGGTTGAGCGAGACCTCGATCGGCGTCTTCACACTGTCGGGCAGCTTCGCCCACGCCGCCTCATCGTAGGGCTTGATGGTGGGCGTGTCTTCGGTGAGCGCGAGCTTCCACCGGCAGTAGGCGTTCATGTGGCTGTCGGGGACGTGATGCACGACCTCGCGCACCGTCCAGCCCCCGTCGCGATAAGGCGTGTCGAGCTGTTGCGGCGCCAGCGCGTGGACCGCCTCGCGCATCTTCGCCGGCAAGCTCTCGATGGCGGCGATGCGCCGCTCGCGGTCGGCCGCGGTGAAGCTTTCTGGCATCTCGAACTTCCCAACCGGATAACGCGGATCGGCGGTGGTCGCGGCGGTGCTCATGCTTCCCTCCCTGGTTTTGGCGTGCAGCAAGCTTGCTCGCAAGAAAGCTTGCCGTCAAGCAAGCCTGCTGTCAGGAAATCACAGTATAAGCGCGCCACGATGGTAGCGATGGTATCGTGCTGCCACTTGCCGCGGACACTCGGGAGATGCGTATGAAGGTGGTGCGGGTAATCTTTTTCTGTCTCATCGTCTTTCTCGCCCTGCCCGAGTTCGTGCTCGGCGTCCCGGCGCTGATGAACGGCATCCGCGCGCATGGCGACGTCTGGTCGGTGCGCCACGACTACTTCGGCGACGCCGCCATCACGCTCATCGCCGGACTGCTCGCCGTCGGCTTCGCCGCCTGGGGCGCGTTCTGGCCGGGAAGGACCAACTGGCTGCGTTTCCTGGTGGCGACCAGCATCGTCTTCCTGATGGCCGTGTCGATCCCATCGTGGTACGCCGCTCCGGAGATGCGCAGCCGCAGCGCCATGACTGGCAGGATGCGGACGCTTCAAGTCGCAGTCGACTCTTGGGGGAACGACCACGGCAGGTTTCCGCTCACCGACGCTGAACTGAAAGAAGCCGCCAGTGCCGGCGAAGTCCGGGTGGGCGATAGCCCCTTCCAACGCGGCGGCGTCCCCGTGCAGTTCGAGTTGGCGCTGATCTCTTCCGCCGCGGGCCCGGTTTTGCACGCCGAGCGTCCCGCGGTGCTGTACTACGCGGTGGATGCGGATGGAAAGCGCTTCTGGATAAGCGCCACCACGCTCGAAAAATCCGTGGGGAATGCTGTCGTGATGGTGGGCGAGGGCTCGTCCGGCCCGCCGTTCGTCATCGAAGGCAAGCTCGAAGCGCCTGCCCCGGCTGCCCCCGCTCCCACCTCGAAACCCACATCGCCGAAGCCTGTCGCCAAAAAGAAATAGGGCGGCTTGCGCTGCCCTTACTGAGTCATGCTGAGCGAGCGCCGCGCGCTTTCTGCGGCGCAAGTCGAAGCATCCCTATCGCGATCAAGAACCTCGCGGGTCTACGTTCCTTCACTCCAGCTCGCCAGGTACTCTTCCTGCTCCGGCGTGAGCCGATCGATCTTGATGCCCATAGCTTCGAGCTTCAATTTCGCCACGCGCTTATCGAGCTCCTCGGGCACGGGATAGACCCTCTTCTCCATCTGCTTGTGATGCTTGACGAGGTGCTCCACGCACAGCGCCTGGTTCGCAAAGCTCATATCCATCACGCTCGCCGGATGCCCCTCGGCGGACGCCAGATTGATCAAGCGTCCGTCGGCGAGCAGGTAGATGCGCTTGCCATCGCGCAGGGCGAACTCTTCCACGAACTCGCGCATCGTCCGGCGCGAGCTGGCCATCTTCTCGAGCGCGGGAATGTCGATCTCCACGTTGAAGTGTCCCGAGTTGGCGATGATGGCGCCGTTCTTCATCAGCTCGTAATGCTCTTTGTTGATCACGTTCTTGTTGCCGGTGACGGTCACGAACACGTCGCCGATCTTCGCCGCTTCGTTCATCGACATCACGCGGAAGCCATCCATCACGGCTTCGAGCGCGCGCGTGGGATCGATCTCCGTCACGATCACGTCCGCTCCCATGCCCTTCGCGCGCATGGAGAGGCCTTTGCCGCACCATCCGTAACCCGCGATCACGAACTTCGAGCCGGCGATGAGCACGTTGGTGGCGCGCACCACGCCGTCGATGGTGGATTGCCCGGTGCCGTAGCGGTTATCGAACATGTGCTTGGTCAGCGCGTCGTTCACCGCGATGATGGGATACCGCAGCACGCCTTCCTTCGCCATCGCGCGCAGCCGGATCACGCCGGTGGTCGTCTCTTCGGTGCCGCCGATGATGGCCGGCAGCACGTCGGTGCGCTTGGTCAGCGCCACGCTTACCAAGTCGGCGCCGTCGTCCATGGTGAGGTTCGGCTTGTGGTCGAGCGCCGACAAAATGTGCCGGTAGTAGGTGTCGTTGTCTTCGCCCTTGATGGCGAAAGTCGGGATGTTGTAATCGCGCACCAGCGAAGCGGCCACGTCGTCCTGGGTGGAGAGCGGATTCGACGCGCACAACACCATGTCTGCCCCGCCATCGCGCAGCGTGATGGCCAGGTTCGCCGTCTCCGTGGTCACGTGCAGGCAGGCCGCGATGCGGATGCCCTTCAGCGGCTGGTTCTTGATGAAATCCTTGCGGATGGATTGCAGCACCGGCATGGACTGGTTCGCCCACTCGATGCGCTTCTTGCCCTGATCGGCGAGCTCCAGATTCTTGACGTCGCCGCGCAGTTCCGTCGTAGCCGTAGGCATAGATTCCTTTTTGGTGGAGCGAGTTTTCGTTGTCATCTCGGTCGTTGGTCTTCGGTCGTTGGTCTTTGGCCGTAACGACCCTGATCTAGGTGAAGGAACTTCTATTCTGACGCGGCAGGGCACGGTTCTCGCCGTGCCCTGCTCGCTACTCGGTACTCAGTACTCGGTACTCGGTACTTACTTGCTTGCCTTCGCCGTCGCCTGCCCAAGCAGCGCATCGCGCAGCGTGTTGGCTTTGTCCGTCTTTTCCCAGGTGAAGTCGGGGTCTTTGCGGCCGAAGTGGCCGTAAGCCGCCGTCTTCTTGTAGATGGGACGCCGCAGGTCGAGCGACTTCATGATGCCTTTGGGCGTGAGCTCGAAGTTCTTGCGCACCGCCGACTGGATATCCTCATTCGACGCCTTGCCGGTGCCGAAGGTATCCACCAGCACGCTCACCGGCTCGGCCACGCCGATGGCGTAGGCGAGCTGCACTTCGCAACGGTCGGCGAGGCCGGCCGCCACGATGTTCTTGGCGATGTAGCGCGCCATGTAGGCCGCCGAGCGGTCGACCTTTGTCGGATCTTTGCCGCTGAAGGCGCCGCCGCCGTGCCGGCCCATGCCGCCGTAGGTGTCCACGATGATCTTGCGTCCGGTCAAACCGGTGTCGCCCATCGGACCGCCCACCACGAATCTTCCCGTGGGATTGATGTGGTACTTGGTGTTCTCGTCCAGCATCTCCGCCGGGATCACAGCCTGGATGACGTACTTCAACACGTCGGCATGCAGCTTCTCGTTGTCCACTTGTTCCGAGTGTTGCGTCGAGATCACGACCGCTTCCACGCGCCGCGGCTTGTGATTCTCGTCATACTCTACCGTGACCTGCGACTTGCCGTCCGGACGCAGATAATCCAGCTTGCCGTTCTTGCGCACCTCGGCCAGTTTCTCGGTGAGCTTGTGGGCCAGGTAGATGGGCGTCGGCATGTAGTTCTCGTTCTCGTTGGTGGCGTAGCCGAACATCATGCCCTGGTCGCCGGCGCCGTCGCGGTCCACGCCGATCTTGATGTCCTGCGACTGCTCGTGGATCGAGCTGATGACCGAGCAGGTCTCGCTATCGAAACCGTAGCTCGCGTCGGTGTAGCCCACCGCCTTCACCGTGCCGCGCACGATGGCGGGAAAATCCACGTATGCCTTGGTGGTGATCTCGCCGGCGATGAACGCCAGGCCGGTGGTCAGCAGCGTCTCGCAGGCCACGCGGCTGTATGGATCATCGGTGAGGCAGGCATCCACGATCGCGTCCGAGATCTGGTCGGCGATCTTGTCGGGATGTCCTTCGGTCACCGACTCCGACGTGAATAGATAACGGCTCTTGCTCAAAGTTTTCTCCTGATTGCACTACGGCGCGCGCGCCCGAGCGCTGAGAGGTGATGCATGCCGCAGAAGCTGTCGTTTAATCTAGTGGATAGGTTACCAGCGTTCGCGCCCCCAAACAACGCGGAAACCCGCTAAATGGCTGCATTTCATGGTTCTCAGGCAGGATTTATGCAGCGAACGGAGGGGGCTATTTTCAGACCGGGTCAGCCTTCTTGAATGGGGGTAGATATTCCGGAAGCGGACACCAGTGCGAAACTGACACAACTTGAAACTCTTTGGGGGCCGCGACGATGTGCCATCCACCCTGCTGCCAATATCCTGTCAGCCGTAACACGTTGTTCTTTGCGTCTACGCACGCCACCGCGACCGTATCTGGGGTGTCGGGTTTCTTGTCTTCGACTCTGATCCAACTCGCCATATTTGCTTCCTCTCTGCGATGCATCAAGTACGCCCGGATGAACGGTTGCAAGTCGCCATCGATGACGCGGTCCACGTCGCCCATCTCGAGTTTCGTCCGGTGGTCTTTCACCATGCGGTAGGGTTGCAGGACGTAGCTGCGGACCTGCGACCCGAAGCCGATGTCGAGCTTCGAGTCTTCAGTCACGCGCGACGCCGCGCGCTTTTTCTCGAGTTCGAGTTCGTAGAGCTTCGAGCGCAGCATCTTCATCGCGCGCTCGCGGTTCTTGTGCTGCGAGCGCTCGTTCTGGCAGCTCACCACCGTCCCGGTCGGCAGGTGCGTCATGCGCACGGCGGAGTCGGTGGTGTTCACGTGCTGTCCGCCCGCACCCGACGAGCGGAAGGTATCGATCTTCAGGTCGTCGGGCTTGATCACGATCTCGATGTTGTCGTCGATCTCCGGCGAGACGAACACGCTGGCGAACGACGTATGCCGCCGCTTCGCCTGATCGAAGGGCGAGATGCGCACCAGCCGATGGACGCCGATCTCCGAGGTCAGCAACCCGTATGCATACGGGCCATTTACCGAGAATGTGGCCGACTTGATGCCCGCTTCTTCACCGGCCTGATAGTCGTTGAGCACGGTCTCGAAACCCTGGCGCTCGGCCCAGCGCAGGTACATGCGCATGAGCATCTCCGCCCAGTCCTGCGATTCGGTGCCGCCCGCGCCCGCATGGATGGTCACGATGGCGTTGCGCGCGTCGTTGTCGCCCGAGAGCAGCGTCTCGGTCTCGAGCTTCTCCACCAGCGCGCGCAGCGCGTCGATCTCTTTTTGCAGTTCGCTCTCGACCTGCTCACCCTCGCGCGCCAGCTCGAAGTAGGCGGCGATGTCGCCCGCGCGCCGCTCCAGATCTTTCTCCGTGGCCAGCGCATCTTCGAGGCGCTTGCGCTCGCGCATCACCAGCTGCGACTGCTCGGGGTTCGACCAGAAGTTGGGATCGGATGTCTTCTTTTCTACTTCGGCGAGCTGCAGACGTAGCTTGGGCGGGTCAAAGATAGCTCCGCAGTTCCTGGGCCTTCTCTTTGAGGGGGGCGTACGCGCGTTCTATCTCTTCGACCATGGCGTTTCGTTCTTACTGCTGACGGCTGCGCAGGATGCCGCCGCGCACGTTCCAGCGCACCAGCACTCCTGCTCCTGCGATTATCACACACAGCCATCCGAACCAGTCGCCATGGCGGGTGTAGAACGTCGTCTCCGTGACCAGAGCGTAAGCAACGTCGAGCGCGACGCGCTGCTTGCGCGGCGCGCGTTGCGTCACTCGTCCATACGGATCGATCGCCGCCGTGATCCCGGTGTTGGTCGCGCGCAGCACCCAGCGCTGGTTCTCGATGGCGCGCATCTGCACCATGTTCAAGTGCTGGCCGGGCATGCCGTAGTCGCCGAACCAGGCGTCGTTCGAGATGTTCACGAAAACCTGCGCACCGTTCGCCGCGAACTGCCGAATGTCATCCGGGAAGATGGACTCATAGCAGATGAACGTGCCCACCCGCTGTCCCCCGGCGTCCCGGTTTCCCAACTCGAAGACGATGCGCTCCGTACCGGCCGTGAACCCCCACTCCCCCACCTCGCGCGCGATCCCCTTCAGAAATACCAGCACGCTTTGTGCCGGGATGTACTCGCCGAACGGGACGAGGTGCACCTTGTCATAGCGCGCCGCCCAGCGTCCTTCCGGAGTGATGAGCACGGCAGAGTTGTAAAAGCTACGCTTCGCGCTCTGCTGCGCAGCCCCTTCCGCCGCCGGCGTACCCAAGGCCCCGGCGATCACGTACGCGTGCGACTCGACCGCAACCGTCGTCACCGCCAACCGGAAGCGTGGTTCGTTGAGGAAGAACGGCGCCGGCGATTCCGGCCACACGATCAGACTGGGCTTCGCACCGGGCGCGGTCGAGAGAGCGTGCAACTCCTTCAGCGTCGCGCTGAGATCGTTTGCGTTCCAGTCCTTCTCGATGGGGATGTTCTGCTGCACCAGGCGCGCGGTGTGATCGGTGGCAAACGGCGGCGGCTCCACCAACACGCCCAGATTCAGCACCGCGGCCGCGAGCACCCCTGCCACCAGCATGGTGCGCCGGCGATGCGGCGGCAGCAAGAACGACGCTGCGAACGCCGTGTTCACCAGCATGATGCCGAACGATACTCCGTAGACGCCGGTGAACCGCGCGACCTGTGCCAACGGGATGTTGTTAACCTGCGCCGTCCCCAACAGGTCCCAGGGGAATCCAGTGACGCGCGTGCGCGCCATCTCCACTGCCACCCAGAGGAACGGCGCCAGCAGGATGGCCTTCTTGCTCCCGCTCGCGCCCTGCGCCGCCCGCGCCACCAGCGCACCGAACAGTCCGTGATAGAGCGCCAGGTAGAGGCAGAACGCCACGAACATTCCGCCGGCTTCGAGCGGATGCATCTGTCCGTACGTATGCAGCACGTGATAGATCCAGAAGCACGTTCCCGCATACCAAATGACGCCCGAAAAATATCCCAAGCAGAAACCCTGCCAACCGCTCAGGATGCCAAGCGGCCTGCCCTTTTCGTCCACCAGTTGTGGCCCCGAGCGCGAGAGCGGCCCCAGGATGGCGAGCAGCAACGGTGCGATCGCGAACCAGCAGGTGAAATACAGTCCCGGCGAGGGGAAGCAAAGCGCTTGCAGCGCGCCGGAGAACGCGGCCAGCAACCATGCGCGTTGGGGGATACTGCGCAAGCCGCGAGTGTAACAGGCGATGGTTTTCGTTAGAATAGGCGGCGATGTCTACGCTCGTCTCCATCATCATCCAGGTACTCGAAGCGATGTTCGTCGTCGGCATGGCCGGCTCCGCGCTGGTCATCATCCTCACCGGCGTCGAAGACATCGAGACGATGCTCGACATCGGCGACGACGAGTCGCATTGACCTCTGGATTTTTGAAAGCGTAGACTCCGAGTCGGCCACCGCTCTGTGGTGGCCTTTTGTTCGCGTCTTTTTGTGCGTATCCCCGCATGGGTTCATCCTCACGACCGCAGCCACCGACGTCTAACCGGGTCCGCATCGTCATCGCGAGCTCGGTCATGCTCACGTTCATCTCCTGGTATCGGGCGGCGGCCATCGTGCTCAACGACCTGGGCTCGTCGGCCTTCTATGCCGGCTCCATCTCCGAACAGGCGGTCGGCAAGGCGGCGCCCTGGTTCATCATCGGCGTGATGTTGTTCTCCTTTGCCGTGCGCGCGGTGTATGTCGAGAGCTGCTCCATGTTCGTGCGCGGCGGCGTTTACCGCGTGGTCAAGGAAGCGCTCGGCGGCACGCTCGCCAAGATCAGCGTCTCCGCGCTGATGTTCGATTACATGCTCACCGGGCCGATCTCGGGCGTGTCCGCCGGACAATACATCGCCGGACTGGTCAACGAGATCCTGGTGGCTATCGAAGCCCATCACTGGATGCCCGGCTTTATCTCCAGCGCCTTCCACGGCGCACCGCAGTTGCCCGTGAACTTCACCTCCGCACTCATCGCCGTCGCCGTGACCGCATATTACTGGCGCGAGAACGTGAAGGGCATCGAGGAATCGAGCGAGAAGGCGCTGCGCGTGATGCAGATCACCACCGTGATGGTGGTGCTGCTGCTCGGCTGGTCGGCCTTCACCGTCCTGCGCGGTAACTACGTGCTGCCGCCGCTGCCCACGGTGGACAACCTGCACTTTTCCGACGAATCACTCGGCTTCCTCAAGCACCATCCGGACCTGCCGCGGATGTTCGCCATCTTCGGCATCATGATGGCCTTCGGACACTCCATCCTGGCGATGAGCGGCGAAGAATCGCTCGCCCAGGTGTATCGCGAGATCGGCAGTCCGAAACTGAAGAACCTGAAGCGCACCGCGCTGACCATCGCCATCTACAGCTTCGTCTTTACCGGCATCTCGTCCTTGTTTGCCGTGATGCTCATCCCCGATGGCGTGCGCATGTCGCCCGACGTGAAAGACAACCTGCTCGGCGCCATGGTCATGTACTTCACCGGACCGCGCTTCCTCAAGCTTGCATTCCGCGCCTTCGTGGTGGTCTGCGGCTTCCTTATGCTTTCCGGCGCGATCAACACTTCCATCGTCGGCTCCAACGGCGTGCTCAATCGCGTCTCCGAGGATGGCGTGCTGACCGACTGGTTCCGCAAGCCGCACAAGCGCTTCGGCACCAGCTACCGGCTCATCAACCTCATCGTCGGATTGCAACTCGTCACCATCATCGCCAGCCGTGGCGACGTCTACGTTCTCGGCGAGGCCTATGCCTTCGGACTCATCTGGAGCTTCGTGTTCAACAGCCTCTCCATGCTGGTGCTGCGCTTCAAGTACAAAGGCGAGCGCGGCTGGAAGGTGCCGCCGAACATCACCATCGGCGGCGTGGAGATCCCACTCGGCCTGCTCAGCGTGCACCTTGTCCTGCTCGCCACCGCCATCGTGAACCTGTTCACCAAGTCGGTTGCCACGCAGGCGGGCATCGTGTTCGCGGCGGTGTTCTTCGTCGTGTTCACGGTCTCCGAGCGCATCAACCGGCGAAAGTTCGCCGCCGTCGAGCAGCGGATGCAGGAACACTTCCAACTGCTGCAGCAGGAGAACATCTCACGCGAGTCGGTGGACGTGCGTCCCGGCAACGTGCTCGTGACCGTACGCGACTACAACACGCTCGACCAGTTGCGCTGGGCGCTCGAGCATACCGATACCAATGAGCACGACGTGGTCGTGCTCGCCGCTCGCCTCACCGGCCCGGGCAGCGCCGAGTACGACCTCTCCATGGAACAGATCTTCGGCGAATACGAGCAGAGGCTTTTCAGCCGCGCCGTCTCCGTGGCCGAGGGCGTGGGCAAGCACATCTCGCTGCTGGTGGTGCCCGCACGCGATGTGTGGAGCGCCATCGTCACCACCGCCAACCGGTTGCAGTCGGAGCGGGTCATCGCCGGACTTTCCAGCAAGATGACCGCGCAGGAGCAGGCCTTCTACCTCGGCCGGGCGTGGGAGGCGATGGATCCGCCCAAGCGCCAGTTCACCTTCATCGTGGTGCGGCCGGATGGCGACCCGCTCGAGTTCCACATCGGCCCGCACAATCCGCGGCTCACCGAAGACGATGTCCATCTCGTGCATCGCATGTGGCTCACCATGACGCGCGAGCGCGGCCTCGAAAAACTCCACCACGACGAGATCGTCTCCGAGTCGCTCACGCGCTTTGCGCGCGATTACTCCGGCCACGAGCATGACGAGATCGCCCGCAGCCTGAAGCATCGCGGGCGCGATACCCGCCGCGACCCTACCGACACGCAGAAGTTCAGACCACTCTCCACCCCGCCGCCCGACTCCGGCATGGGCGCGGAGCCGCGCCCGGACCGCCCGTCCCCGTCAACCGGGGGAAGCAAGAAGAAGGATGGCAGCGGCGAGGGCGGTCCGCCGACGCCGCCGGTCTGCGGACCGTGACGACGAGTTGTGAGCTGCGAGTTCCGAGCTCTGAGTAACCGGCTACTCGTAACTCGAACCTCGCGACGAGTTGTGAGTTGCGAGTTTCGAGCTCTGAGCAACCGGCTACTCGTAACTCAAAGCTCGCAACTCGCAACTACTTCCGCCGATAGCGGTCGAAGCGATGCTCGCCCGCTTTGCGGCAACTCATCCAGCGCCACCACGGCGCATCGTCCGGAGTGAATCCCGGCGCGCCGGTGAACGCATTCGGACGCACTCCCTCGCCCTCCGGCATGCGCTCTCCCACCATCACCGGCGAGGTGGTGAGGAACATCTCGTCCACCAGCCGCGCGCGCTGCAGAAAGCCCGCCAGCGTCGGCCCACCTTCGCATAGCAGGTGCTCGATGTTGAGTTCGCGCCGCAGCATCGCCATCGCCCGCGGCAAGTCGACCGCTCTGCCCTCACCCGCGACGAGCACGCGGACAGGGGAGTCCGAATCCGGATTTGTCTCTGCCAGGCGCTTCGCGCCCACCTCAGTCGTCAGGATCATCGCGTCGACGGAGTCGCGATCCGAGTCTTCGCCACGATCGAACACGCGATACTTCGAGAGGTCGAGTGACGCCGCGCCGGTCACGAAGATGTTCTTCTCCCTGCCGCGGCCAAGACGCTGGCGCAGCCCGCGCAGCGCATCATCCTGGATGCGATAGATGAACCCGCGCCCGCTCGGGTGCTGCCCTGCCTCTTCGACCAGCGTATTCACGCCGAGCAGCACGGCGTCGGCGTGCGCGCGCAGCATATCCATCAGCCAGCGGTCGTCCTGGGACTGCGAAATACTGGCTGCGGACGCGTCCTTGCCCTTGAACGAGACGATGCCGTCAAGCGACTGCACGAAGTTGGTGAACAGCCACGGACGCTCCGCCGGAGCCGCCGGAAAGCCGAGCCGCCCATAGGACGCGTAGGCCGCGTCTTGAACCGGCGCGGGCTCGCCATGGTCGAACAGGGTCTCGAAGGGCATCGCCTCAGCATACCTCGGGGCTCGGGCCCCGCGCCGCACCTTACGCCGGAAGAACTGCCCACCGCCGCCTAAGCTTTCTCCAACCGCTGGCGCACAAACGCAACCACCTCTGCCGTCAGGTACTGCGGCGGCACGATCTCGAACGTCGGCTTCTCCCCCATCGGCTTCAGCGAGACGCGCTCCCACTGCGCGCTGCCGCCATCCTTCGACGCGTGCAGCAGCACGGCGTCGGCGCGATCGAGATGCTCACGCGCGCTGGCTTTGAAATCGGCGGTGCTCGGATCGAGCACGGTGAGATAGAGGTCGGGACGCAGAAAACGCAGCACCGAGTTCGACTCGATGATCACGTTCGCTGCCCCGTTCAACTCGCGTCGCAGGTCAGGCATGGCTTCGGCGAGCCGCCCCTGTTTCGTCCTGACCCAAAGAGAACGCTTCGCACCTGAAGACAGGTAGCGCGCGGTGTCTTTTCCGCTGGTTGCGTCCTTCTCTTCGGAGACCGACCACATATGCTCGTCCATCGCACATTCGCACGACTCGCCGTTGACCGAGCAGACGCCGTGCCCGAACTGCGTGATCTTCACCGCCGTCCAGCCATATTCGGGAAGCGCAGCGATCAGGCCCGCGACCACGCTGGTCTTGCCGACGCTGCGTGAATGTCCGCCGATAACGATGGTTGCCATGTTTAGAGCCATGCTCAGCAAGGTGGCGCCGGTCTTGCCCCCCCCCGAGTCGCAGCAAGCGTTATTCGCCTTTATCACTTTTCGCCAGCCGCGCCATCGCCGCCAGTTCGCGTAAATACTGTTTCAGCGGGCGCGCCGGCGTGCCCCAGAAGATCACGCCCTTGCCGCGGATGATCTTTTTGCTCGGCACACCCGTCTGCCCACCCAGGATCGCGCCCGTCGCGATGGTCACGTGGTCGGCGATGCCCACCTGCCCGCCGACGATCACGTCGGGCTCGATGACCGAGCTGCCCGAGACGCCGGCCTGCGCCGCGATGACTACGTTCTCTCCGATGCGCACGTTGTGCCCCACGTGGACGAGATTATCGATCTTCACCCCGCGCTCGATCACGGTGGCATCGAGCGCGCCGCGGTCGATGGTGCAGTTCGCGCCAATCTCCACGTCGTCCCCGATCTCGAGTCGCCCGAGTTGCGGAAACTGCTCGTACTTCCCCGTCGCATCGTCGCGGACGTACCCGAATCCCATGCTGCCCAGCACCGTGCCCGCCTGCACCACCACACGGCTGCCCAGCTTCGTCCCCGGATAGATGGTCACGTGCGGCCCGATCTCGCAATCGGCGCCCAGCTGCACGCCCTGGCCGATCACGGTGAAGGCGCCAACCTGCGAGCCGCCGCCGATCACGGCGTCGGCTTCGATGACGGCGCGCGCGTCGATGCGCACCAGCTTTCCCAGCTTCGCCGTAGGGTGGACGTCGGCCTTCGAGTGCACGCCCTCGGTCAAGTCCGCCGGCGGTCGCAGCAGCGC